>PFLI01000174.1 GCA_002785065.1 Candidatus Roizmanbacteria bacterium CG_4_10_14_0_8_um_filter_33_9 | reverse complement strand
ACGGCAACTTGCGTATCCGTTATTCCTTCTTTTTCTATTTTATTTATGATGCTGATACACTCTTTTGCATGTTCCTCTATTACCTCTTTCAAATCACTTATCAACGGCATTTCGCCAGACATCTCCATAATTGTTTCCATAATGCTTGAATTAATTCCTGGAAATATTTGAAGGTGTTTATGTTTTGGTTTATTGTCTGGTCCTTCATCTCTGGGAGGATGATTTAAAAAATGTTTAGGGGGTTCGCCTACAATCTCCTTTTTTACCCCCTCTGTTTGAAAGTTGTTAGGTTCTGAAGGATTAATAAAATTGTTAAAGTCTGATCGCAATACACGGTATTCCTTTCCTATTTTTTTAGCTCTTAGTTTCCTTAATTTGATATAGCGTCGAACTGTGATAACACTGATATTTAGTTCTTTCGCTATTTGTTTCAAACTAAGATAATCCATAATTAGTAGCAATTGATCGCTATTAATAGGTGTTAATTAGATACATTATAATAGCTATCAGATAATTGTCAAGCGTATATTCGTGGCTAAATAGTATATATAAAGACAATATTATTTGAAGAATTTGGGGAAAATGGTTGCTGTATGGTATACTATTTTACTTCCAAGATCAGGAGAACAATCGGAAAAAGGATAAAGAAAATAAGGAAAAGTAAAAAATTAAAACAAGTAGAAGTAGCCGTTGACGCTGGATTAAATCCAAGTTATTACGGTAAAATTGAACGAGGAATAGTCAATTTTTCGATTGAAAAACTTTATGGAATTATCAGAGCTTTGAACATAAAATCATCTGACGTTCTTTCGTTCTAGTAATATATTTATTAAGACTTAAACGGACCATAAAAAAAGCCGCCGGTATAAAAGTCATTTTTACACCAGCGGCCAGTAAATAATTTGTTACTTCTTTATCCTCCTTTCAATAAAACTGATAATTATGACCAACGCTCCAATATGCCAAAGACAGCCAAGCAGGATAAGGACGTATTGAATCAGTGTATCCACTCTGTCTCCTTTCCTGCTGGTTTGGATCTTTGACGTTCCAGACATAGAGATTAAAAAGTTTGACGTATTCGGTATTTTCTTGAGAAGATGGTCTAACTTCTGTTTTCCCAAGGTAATACCCCATGATCTTTCTTCTCAACTGATAATACCGCGATAAATGATAGTTACTCATAGAATTAAAGTTAAATTTTTAATAATTAGATCAAGGATTTTTCCTTGAAACTAGTAAACGAATTACTGCTAACGATAATATGGTCCAGTAACTCTATCCCTAAAATCTCACCTGCCTTAACCAGTCTTTTGGTTAAAGCAATATCGTCATCCGATGGATTTGATTCTCCTGATGGGTGATTGTGGGCAATAATAATCTGGGCTGATCTTTCGCCAACTGCTCGGGTAAATACTTCCCGAGGATGAACAAGGGATGAATTTAGGGTCCCAAGCGAAACAAGTTCAAGTAACTTAATCTTGTTCCGGCAATCAAGGTGAAATACCCAGAAATGCTCTTTATCCCGATCTACTTTATCCTCACTCTTCAAACAATCAGTGAGTATCCGGTAAATATCATCAGGTTTTACGATCTCTTTTTTATCTTCCGAAATCTTGATAATCATGTCTATAAAATTCTTGCTAAAATAATAATGTGCCTACGTCTGCAAAGATTTAGCACTGGGATCAATTAGCAATAATTGTTCCCCGCTGGTGAGGGTGTAAACGACCCTCACCTTTTTTTACCCAAGCCTTATTTCATCACCTCCTTGAAAAATTTAACTTCTAACGCTTTCTGCTTTCGTCTAAATTCATCTGACCTGAGATATCTTCTAAATTCATTCAGCTGTTGCCATTCCGGTTTAGCCCTTTTGACAAGTCTGCTTCCCGGAAGCACAATCAAAAATATTACTAACCAATAAATAAGGAAAATAAAATAAGCCATAATCTGAAAGACAGAAGAAAAACTAATAAATAAGCTCAGGGTCTTTCTGTCTTTCGCTATAGGGGTTAAGGGGCAGAAAAAAGTAGTAAAAATAATCTATTTTATCGTTGAAAAATCGAATATTCCTTATTTTTATTTTTACGGTTGTCAAAAGTCCCGCCAGCAGGCGGGAGGATTTTTACGCCTGTTATAAATATCAGAGAAAATGGTTTTTGAATAAAATATTCCTCTCGATGATATTTATACAGGCTAAAAACCCACCTTTTGATAAACTTTTTGCCCCTTATACTGGGAATTAAGGACAGAAAGCCCAAGCGTAAAATCTAACCGATGTTATACTATTTTCAAATATGGGAAATCATCATTGGTCCATTCATGAAATTCATATCGTTAAAAAATGTTTTCATATCATGCCTGATTTTGTTACTGCTAAATTTCTTCCCGGAAGAACACCATGTGCTATTGCTTGCAAAAGAAGACATTTGAAATTGAAATATACGCAGGAATGGATGAATGAGCAAATGAAATTGGATAGAATCTCTCCTTATAGCTTTTGATAGTGCGATCCTTCGTTTCCACTCCGTACACACTCCACTTCAAATCCGTATAAAAACCGGTGTCAAACTATCTTGAGATTAGTATTGAATCTTACCTTGAAGGCGGTTTGTGAGGGACGAACAAACCGCCTATTGTCTTCGGGCAAGTCGCTTTTTCTAAGAAAAGCGAAAATTTTCTCGAAGGAGGCCGTCGTAAAATTAGCTATTTTGCGATGACCAGTAGGGAAAAAACTATATCGAGCGTCGTAAAAAATCTTTTTACGATGACCGATTATATCTGTCTTTTACCTTTTTTTTCCCTACGTTCCAAGAGAAAACAGCCCGTAGCGAAAAATGGAGGAGATGGTGAAGGAGGACTCCGTTTTGAGCGAAGGGCTGACTACTTGCCCGAAACAATTACGTTTATTAGCAAGCACACAGACGATAGCCTTTTAGAGGGTAAAGACAATGTAGCGTGGCTTTTCTTTTTATTGACTCTCCTTAAGAAGGTACGGCAGTGATGGGCTTGCAACAATTGGAGTTGACCCCATTCCATATCATTTTG
>PFLI01000055.1:737-4152 GCA_002785065.1 Candidatus Roizmanbacteria bacterium CG_4_10_14_0_8_um_filter_33_9 | reverse complement strand
GAAGTTGTCACAATTGATAACGAGTTCTCCAGGTAATGGTGCGGTGAACCATACATTTCTGGATGGGAAAATCGGTAACAGAATTCACAGACCAGCTCACCCAACTTGTCAGCCGTGACATGATGATACATTCTTCTGATAAATGTTCTCATAACTCCAAACATTCCTTCAATTTCAGAGGTGTGTTCAAACTCAAACTTTTTGTGAATGTCCCGTACATGGTACACCGGCCACCATTTCCCAATCTCCTTATAAATTGAGGATCCATCAGTATTTAGTTTAGCATATGGGGTAATATTTTCTTCAAGAAACCATGCAGCTGTTTCCCTGTTTACCCAACTTGTTGGGACTAATTGATAAGCTAACTTTCTTGTTCCCACCTCCTTTGCCATAAAAAGTGCCTTTCCTTGTCTTCCTCCAAAATATGCTTCATCTAATTGAATGAGATGATTCAAAACCTGTTCATCTGCTGTTATGTGGCATCTAAACTTCCTGTACCAATCATAGATCGTAACCTCAGAACGAGAGACTAATGTTGCAGCCTGTTTTATGGGTATTTGTATTGTCCAACAGTACAATAATAACCAGAACTCTCGTAAAGGTAGCTTCATATTGTTTAACCATGTATGCGAAGTGAGAGAGAAACGGATACGACACTTCCTGCAACGATATCTTCCCTTATCGGCAAACACATGGCTTGTTTTACACTCCGGACAATATATATTTTTCCCAAAGATAATTCTTCGTAAATATTTTCTGATTTGGGCATCAGAGGGTATTTGATTAAGTTGAAACATATCCATACATTTTACTGATTCTGTGACAACTTCTTTTGGTTACCCAAAATTAGGTACTTGACATACAGTAAAAGGGGTTCACTTCAAACTGTAAGAATACCTAGATTTTTTGATACCACTTGAATAGCATATTTACCAGATGCTGTTTTTACTGTACGAAGTCTCATAAAACAATTCGACTTAATTGCCAAAATATACGGCTAAAAATAATACTTTAGATTGTATTAATAGTGAAAAATACTTAGAAATTGTAATCAAAAATAAAAATTAGGAAAAGTTAAATCCTATAAAAGTAAAATCTATAAGTTAATCGTTAGTTATATCAAATCTTATAGTCAGCAAACTAGCCGTATGATTTGGCAAATATGCTTAAATATTCTTTATTGAAATATCCAGATATTGAAGATGAAATGGTTTATTCAAGTGAAGGTTTATCTATTAGCAGTGAAATTCTAAAAGACGTAAAACAAGTCGGTGATTTAATAAAAAGCAAAATCGTATGACAGTACAAAGTGTCAATAAAATTTAAATATGATTAATAAGATTAAGAGGTGGAAATTGGATTTTAGAAAACTGGTAGTTCCACTTGATTTACTTTACTTTATTCTCCTTTATACAGTTAGTGTTTCGGAAACATTTATGTATGTATCCGCGTTCATTCTTGCGATACTGAATTCGGTTTTTCTATTTACAAAAATGAAAAAAGTCGGCCTGTTAAAATCATTAGCATTTTTACTACTGATTAATATCCCTATTTGGGTTTTTGTAATTCTTCTAACTTATTCCAAATACCAATCACTACTATTTCAAACCATTGCCTTCGCTTTTGTGTTTGTTAGTTTTACCACAATAGTTACATTCATACTTTTGGTTGTAAACCGAATTATTCAAGCCGGAAAGCTAAAATTAACACTCGCTGTTATAATGCTTTTTGTAGCTCTTTGCTTTACCGTCTCAATTCTCGCATATCAACGCTTGGTAAATGAAGGTTCTATGATTGCGGATAAACAATGTTTAAAAGTAAATCCTCTCATAATTCAAAGAAAAAATAGCTATGTTAAATCAATGGAAATAATACTTGCGAAGGGAAGCGAGATAGATTATATGAATGAATTAAATAAGTATATGGATATATCGAATAAATATGTTGAAGAACAGAAAAAATGGTTGCAAGAAGAAAAAGCATTTATGAACAGAATTGATTATAAGCTGTTTTTACCTTCACAAGTACAAACGGCGAATCAACTTCAATTTGATTCGCGGGAGGCAGAAATGAAGTCGACGGTTGCAATAAATAAAATGTTCAGTTTTCCGAATGATCTGGAGAAGCAGAAAGAACTTTATAATGAGGTTGTAACCGAAACAAAAATAGCAAATGAAGCTAATAAAAAATCTGATCTTCTTTGGAAAACAAAACCAAAATTTGATCTGAGAATACGATTTATTAAATTTCATCCATCAAAATGTTCGAAGGAAAATTTAAATATTCCCAAAGTTCCGGATTTTTTTGTACCTCCAAAACCAATCCAAAGTGGGCCTATATCATATTTTAAAACCACTCTGAGAATGTGAGAAGTTGATTCAAACGTTTTTTTTGCTTGACAATAATTTCGGGACAGTGTAAAATTGTAATACAATTTATTACATTATATTACAGCTATGAGAAGCGTTATTAATATATCATTACCACTTCCTTTGACAACTATTGTCGAAAAGGAAGTAAAAAGGGGCAACTATGCCAGTAAGAGCGAATTTTTTCGCTATCTTCTGCGATTATGGATTGAAGGAAAACTTGCCTATGATCTTGATCAAAGCAGGAAAGAACTCCAAAACGGGAATGGTAAACTTTTGAAATCTCTTTCTGATTTGAGATAATAACTGCACTGTGAAAATTTACTATTCATCAAAGTTTGCAAAAGAATATAAGCGTTTACCTGTTGCAATAAAAAATCTTGCAGAGAAAAAAGAAATAATTTTCCGGAAAAATTTTCATACTCCATCTTTAAAAACCCATCCACTTATCGGAAGATTAAAATCATATTGGGCTTTTTCTATTAACTTTCAGTATCGGATTATTTTTGAATTTGTGAAAAAAGGAGAAGTTTGGTTTCATTCGGTAGGAACCCACGAAGTTTATAGATAAACATAGAGCCACATCAAAAATATAAAAAATTGATTGAGCAATTATTTCTTTAATTGTGAAAATAATTTTTCTACAGCTTTCCAATTCACATTTTCAAAAAATGCGTCAATATAACTTCCTCGATTTACACCGTGGTCAATAAAATATGCGTGTTCATAAGTATCTAAAGCGACAATTGAGATGACATCCCATGTTAAATAAGTATTTTGACTGTCTCCAACATAATTAAATAATCGTTTTTCGCGTTTATTCCAAGCGGTCCATACCCATCCGCGTGCGGCCATTCCCGAAGCCTTCATATCTTTTTTGTAATTATCAAAAGAACCAAAGTCTTTCTCTATTTGTTCAAACAGGGTACCTGCTATTACCCTGTTACTCGTCGTCCCCTTATTATCTCCTAATATTGAAAAATACAACTCATGATTTACTATTCCACCCCAAGCAAATGAAAGCTCTACTTTCAGTTCACGAAGAT
>PFLI01000055.1:0-668 GCA_002785065.1 Candidatus Roizmanbacteria bacterium CG_4_10_14_0_8_um_filter_33_9 | reverse complement strand
TATATTTATTCACATACCCCTCATATAACTTCAGATGTTCCTCGATCATTCTTTTCGAAAAACCGTCCATGGAAAAAATACGAGCTTTGAATTGTTTTGGCGCAACCATAGATTGTTGTATTAAATTTTTAACAAATCCGGACGTCTTTGTTTGGTTTGTTCATACGCCTGTTGCAGTCTCCAGTGCTCAATCTTTTTTGAATCTCCGCTTAAAAGCACTTCCGGAACACGTTTTTCCATAAATACTTCGGGTCGAGTATAGTGAGGATATTCCAATAATGTCACGGTGTCGACCCTTTTTTCTTTCAATTTTCTCAAAATATCATCCTCGCCAACTGACTCGATTAATCGATCAATCGAGACAGTGAAAAAACTTTCATTCGTGGTTGCGTCGTCTTTTTTCAAGACTCCTGGGATGAGTCTGACAACCGCATCAACAATAGCGGATGCTGCAACTTCTCCCCCCGTCATCACAAAATCCCCTAGTGAAACCTCCTCATCTACATATTTCAATACCCGCTCGTCCACACCCTCATAGTGTCCTGCGATAATAACTAAGTGTTTTAACCTTGAGTACTCTTTTGCAATCTTCTGATTAAATATTTTCCCCTTTGCCGACGTCAACACCACCCTTAACTTTGAACTTTGAATTTTGCACTTTGCACTTT
>PFLI01000043.1 GCA_002785065.1 Candidatus Roizmanbacteria bacterium CG_4_10_14_0_8_um_filter_33_9 | reverse complement strand
ATAAATATTAAATATGCCATATGACATTTTCGATCTTACATATAGTGGAATCAGATTTGCGATCAATACCATAATTCCCATGAAAGGTGAGATAAAGAAAAAAATAGCAAGCGAAACACATGCTTCAATCGATGATACATAGACTTGTACAATTGACATAAAATAAAGTTTCAGTTGGAATTGAAACCGGTTAAATGCTCGGTTTATGAGACCTACTGTATTGGGATTTTCAAATGTAGCCAGATCCAATAACTCAATTTTTTCAATAAATGCTCTGTTTAACGATAAAAGACTTTTAACATCAAGTTTGTTGGTGATGTAAATTGCAAATGTATAAAGTATCTTTGAAAGAAAAAAATAGAGATAGAGAAAAATAAGAATAGTAATAAAAGAAAATCCAATAATCTGTCTTCCTGCAGCATCAACCATCAACTTATACGCATATAAATCAACAATGTACAATAGGCCAAATAATGTCTTTAGAAATAAAAGTAAATAAAAAAGTGCTGGATTTGATTGTTTAACTTTTAATACAGTAAACCATATTGCTTTCCACATATCTTTTATTGTACCTAAAAAAAGGTATAATAGTATTCATATGGGGCTGTTATTTATAGTAATCGCAAACTTTTTTTGGGCAACAGAATTGATTTTGGTCAAAAAGTTTTTTCCAACCCAAAACACTTTTATCGTTTCAGCATTAACTTGTATCATTGCTTCTTTTTTCTATATTCCGACATTTATTGTTTATAAACAAAAAACAAAAATTTACTTTCCAAGAATGGATTGTTCTTTTTATTCTTGGTTTTACTTCTTGGTTTTTAGCACAGCTTTTTTATGTAACAGGAATTCAAAAAAGTCCAAACGCCATTTCTGCAACCCTTGTTACATTAACCATGCCTTTTTGTGCATTGCTTATGAGTATAATTTTTTTAAAAGAAACGTTAACAATAAAAGCAATAATTGGAGGAATACTCATGTTGGGAGGGTTCCTTCTTGTTTCATTATAATAATGTGAAAATCTCTATTCTTACCCTCTTCCCTAAAATGATTGATGGATTTATAAATGAATCAATAGTAAAACGAGCACAGGAAAAAAAACTCGTTGAAATAGAAATAGTGAATATTCGCGATTTTACTGATGATGCGTACGGAACTGTTGATGGAAAACCATATGGCGGAGGTGTAGGAATGGTGATGAGGGTGGACATTTTGTATAAAGCGCTTATCTCTGTCATCCCGAACTCGTTTCGGGATCTTAATAAAAAGATACTGAATCCCTTACAGGGTAAACAAGTTCAGTATGACACAAAAAAAACACAAATTATTCTAACGTCTGCAAAAGGAAAAACATATGATCAATCAATAGCTCGTCAATACTCGACTTTCGATCATCTAATTGTTATAGCGGGTCATTATGAAGGGGTTGATGAACGGATTCTTGACTATGTTGATGAGGAAATATCTGTTGGAGATTATGTACTAACAGGTGGTGAACTTCCTGCATGTATTATTGCAGATTCTGTCACCCGTCTTCTTCCTGGTGTACTAAAACACAAAGAAGCAACAGAAAATGAAAGTTTTTCTCAAGCATTGTGCGAACTAACAACTAACGACACTTCGACTTCTCTCAGTGTAAACCAACGACTTACGACTATGTTGGAATACCCTCAATACACCCGTCCAGAAGAATTTATGGGAAAAAAAGTTCCTGAAGTCCTTCTTTCCGGAGACCATAAAAGAATTGAAGAATGGCGCTTAAATCAAGCGTTGAAAGAAACAAAAAAAAAGCGTCCTGATATGCTAAAATAGTAACTATTATTGAGATCATATTAATATATGAGTTCGGCAGAAAGTAAAATAAAACCTACTCCTAAAGATATTTTTTTAGGAAATACAACTCAACCTAAATCTGAAATATGCAGACAGGTCTCTGCTTTAACTAATGGAGAGATTAAAATTCCATCTATCGTTCAAGACGTGGATGAAGTAAGAGCAGTCTTGTTGGGGGGGGAAACTTTGCTTGCGCGTAGTGAACATCCTGATGAATATGAAGGCGCATCAGGAATCTTTCATACTTTTTCAATCGCAGCTTCAAATGTTGATGGACGCGATTTTCCCGGCTGGGAGAAAAAAATGAAGCAATTCCCCGATCAAATTACATCTTTTTTAGTGGATCTCCATAAGGCAAACCATCAAAGATATGTTTATTATGCTCGCTTACAAGGTCTTGACCCTGAGTCATATCTAAAAGGACTTTCATTCAGCTATTGGAGACCTGTTCAAGGTGTTAATTTAGCAATCAACGCTGACTCGTCAATTGAGGGGAGATATCATATTTCAGCCATAATAAACGAAGAAAATTGGATCCAATTAATGACAGAAGAGAAGGAAAAAAATGTTCATGCTTTATCTCAACAAGGAAAAACAACTTTTTCTCAAGATGAACTTAAAGAGCTCCTTCGACAATACAATTTAATAAGAAAACTCCCCATTTTTGATCCAAAACAATGTCCAATCATGGAATTCCAATTAGGAAAAAATAATGTGTTGTATTTTTTACAATATCACAGAACAAGAGAATTCGAACCGCCTCAATTCACTGCTACAAAAGAAGCAGAGCATATTCGTCGATTTGTACGAGGAGTAACACCTGCAACGGGAATAATTGTCCCAACAGTAGTTTATGCAGGTTTTTACCCCGGTCAACAAAATACTCAACAGTTTGCACCAACAATTGCGAGTTTTCCCGGTTCTTGCTGCGTATATCATGCGCACATGCCTTTTCAAACTTGGCTTTCTCAACAACTTGAAGTTCAGTTTATTAATGGTTTTACTTATACAATGAGAGGATATCATGATGGTCATTTATCGCGCTCCACCTTATTTAAACCAAAAGTCGTAATTGAAATTGAAGCTGGTGAGATAGAAAAACTTACAGAAGGACAAAGAAGGAAAATTACACTTAAACGTTACAATGATAAATATGAAGAATATATTGAAGCCGCA
>PFLI01000088.1 GCA_002785065.1 Candidatus Roizmanbacteria bacterium CG_4_10_14_0_8_um_filter_33_9 | reverse complement strand
CTCCGTTTATCTTTACCTTTCTGGTAATATCTTCTCCATTTACCAAAGCCCCATACCATCCATTTGGACTATTCCAATAATTATGTATTCCAATATTGAGCGGAACAGGTTCTCCTCCTTGATGTTCAACTGTTACTTTGTGAATAAAATTATTTTCGTGAAATTCAAATGTTTGACTAACCAACAAATCAGCTCTGTATTTTTCTGTTTGAGGTAATAAACAGGTTATCTTCATTTTCCCTTCTTGCTTATTCTTACTTCTTGCTTCTTCTTCCCATATTATATTTCTTGCCGGTCCATGAAACGGTAAATCAAATTCTTGTACTCCTTCATGCGCAAAATTTGGTACACAAATATGAGTATTTCCTAGTTTTCCATCTATCCGATTGTAAGTGCCAAGAATACAACGATCGCCATAAAGAAGATTAACATTTCTTCCTCCATGCAAATCTATTTCCACCTTCCATTTTTTGTTACGTATTTTAATGTGTTTCATAAAGAATATATTTGTTTAATTCACATACTTATCCTTCGAGCGGATTGAGTCACTTAATTGTAGTCGAGAAGTACCAAGAATGTTCTCGACTTCGTCCCGCTTAGCGGGACTTCGCTCGAACAATAAAGGAAAACGTCTCCTAATTTTAACCTATTAACTCCTATCTTCTACTTCTCATCTTCCCTTATACCCGCAGATAAATTACTAAATAATAATGAATAATCCTGTGAATCTACAAATCCATCCATATTCATATCAGAATAATATAACGAGTCAGAGTCCTTTTTGCCAATATCTCCATAAACAGTTAACGCGATATCTGTTGAGTCAAGAAAACCGCTTTGCGGAGGCACATCACCAGCGTATTGATATATATTAGAAAAATCAAACGTATTACTGACTTGTAGCCTAAATCCATCTCCACTACAAAGATATCGTCCCGCAACCGTGTCTTGAGGATTTTCTACACATATTTTCCGTTGTAAATGACGAGGCCCTTTAATAAGAATTTTATAGAGCAAATCTTTTTGTGTCGGAATAGTGACAGTAAACTGTGAATTCCATATACCATTATCGTCTGAGGAAAACTCTGGTGTTGTTTCTAGGGTAAAATCACTTGTTAAAAAGGTAATTTTTACCACCATACGATTAGCAACATTAACTGGTTTTTTTGTTATACCTTGAAATTTAAGCTTCATGTTGAATGAAAGCTGTTTACCCCCTATTGGTGTTGGGGTAAGCGTCGGAGTCGGTGTCGAAGTCAATGTTGGAGTCGGCGTAGGACTTGATGATGGCGTTGGTGTATTTGTTGGAATTGGAGTAAGTGTTGGTGTGGGAGTATTTGAAGGATAGGGAACGTCAACTATGACTGCAGTTCCAGCTTCACTCCATTTTGTACATGCAGAATCATCTTTTGTATTTATTGCATGCACCCACCATGCATATCTGTGCCCACGTTCAACCTTATACGAATAACTATTTGTAAAAATATCAGCTCGACAAATATCAGTCAAATGAGTCGGCGGGTTTAACTGACAATTCTGTCCATAATTCCATCCATCTTCACCGTTTGTCCCCTGATCGTCAATCCGAATAGCATATCGTAGAGCCCCATTTGACGCATTCCATCGCAATGTAATCGTATCATCTGTGCTTATTGTTGTATTGGGCTGTAAATTGGTTGGAACTGAGGGTGTTCCAGGACAATCTGATGCTCCTGCTCCGCCAGAAGGCGGGTTTGATGGAGGAATTGGTGTAAGCGTTGGCGATGGTAGTTTAGGGGTAGTTGATTGATAATACAACAAGGGGCCATTTACATATTGAGATGATTCATTCCAATTAATAGCTTGCGCGCATTCCCCTGCCAGTCTTGATGCAACAATCTGCAACCGGTCGCCTGCTTGTAAACTGCTAGGTAACGTACATGTAAACCGTGTTTTAATAACTCCATTTTCAATAATCTGCGTTGTTCCGCTATCCCAAGGACAATTTATCGGCCAAGCATTGTTTATTTTTATTCCGCAGATGTTATGTTTATCTGCTTGATAAACGTTTTCATTCACGGATAAAAAACAATAAAATACGTTTTGATATACATTGCCGTTATTTGATAAAGGAGTAATATCGTTCAACTTAATTGATATATCGCTTATTCCCCTTGTACACTCGGTATTTTCTGCTTTTTGGCGGAAATGAATTCCAATATTTAATATAAGAGTTCCAATAACTACAAGAACTATGAGTAGAAGTGATAAGACAGGAAAAAGATGTTTTTTTATAAATCTAAATCGATCATAATGTTTACGAACATGATAATGAATATGTTTAATATGGTGATGCAGCTGCTTAATATGATGATGAATTTTGTGGTGTATCATTTTTTATATTTGAGTATGTTTTGGAAAATGAACCGTTGTCCGCTGATACCAAGCACCAACAGTTACCCGATACTTTTCTTTGCCAGAATTTTCAGTCATTTATTTATTATAGTAGAATACTTATCCATTATTCAACTCAGATGAATTAAACATGAGTTACTTCCTACACCTATAATTCTACCCTTTTTGCAGATTGGGTGAAAAAACAGCTTGCTTCAGTAGATACCACAACACACCTATGACTTAATATTGTTTTGTTTTTCATACATTCCCTTTAATAATTAATGTACTGATACAATATTGAGTATGAGTGGACAACGCGAACATCTACAAATACATCCAGAATATGTTCAATTACCAGTACCTTTATGGGGAAACGAGAATATCCACTTCCTGAACAACAACACTTTTCCGATGATACAAAGCACTTATTGTTAGTAAAAATCAAAGCAGATATACATAATGACATGCTTGCAGATTTTCTTGAAAGAATCGTTGAATTGCAAAGCCCTCCGGGGCCAACGTATTGG
>PFLI01000037.1 GCA_002785065.1 Candidatus Roizmanbacteria bacterium CG_4_10_14_0_8_um_filter_33_9 | reverse complement strand
GAAATTGCAAAGATAGTAATGGAAGTTTTAAAAAAGACTGACCCAGTAGCTTATATAAGATTTGCGACTATTTATAAAAATATAAAAAATATTGAGGAGTTTGAGTTATTAATTAAAAATTTTAAGAAAGTAATTTAGTCTTTCGCTAGCCGCTCGGGCATAAAAAATATGAAAAAAGTTAAACGATTGGTGGTTGGAGGAATATATACTCATTTCAAAGGGTCTAAGGTTAGAGTTTTATTTGAAGCTTTAGATAGTGAAACTGTCAAACCGGTGGTGGTCTACATACACCTTGGTGATGATGGTAGGTTATGGGTTAGGTCGAAAGAAATGTTTTTAGAGGACGTGACAAGGGATGGTAAAACGTTTGAAAGATTTTCTTTATTTAATAATTTAGTTAAGGAGAAATAAAATGGCGCCGTTATCAAAAATCAAACAGTTGACACAAATTAAGAAAAGGGATGGTTCTTTAGTTAATTTCGACATTAACAAAATAGCTACTGCTATTTTAAAGGCATTACTAAATACACGTGAAGGTAGCGAGACTGAGGCTAAAAAAATCTCTAAAAAAATATCAGCAGAATTGATAAACAAGACTAAGAGTGATCCGTCGTATATTCCTAAGGTAGAAGAAGTCCAGGATATGGTAGAAAAACATTTAATTTGGGAAGGACTAGTAGAAACAGCTAAACATTATATTTTATATCGTAAAGAACATGCTGATTTGAGAGCTAGTCGAGATATTTTGGTAGATTTAGAAATCAAAAAAGAAATTTCGGAAAGTCATAAATATTTCAAGAGTAGTTTGTCGGAATTTGTATTTTATACTAGTTATGCTCGTTGGATAGAAGAAAAATCGAGGAGAGAAACTTGGGTGGAGACAGTTGATAGATTCATGAGTTTTATGAGAGAGAATTTGGGTAAAAAGATGATAAATAAGGATTATGGTGAAGTTAGAGAGGCTATTTTGAATCAGGAAATTATCCCTTCAATGAGATTACTATGGTCGTCTGGTCCAGCGGCTAGAGGGTCAAATGTAACAGCTTATAACTGTGCATTTATCAGTCCTTCAACTTTTCAAGATTTTGGAGAAATAATGTATATTTCAATGTGTGGTACGGGGGTTGGTTTTTCAGTAGAAAAAAGTGTTGTAGAAAAACTACCAGCGATATTGATACAAACAGGTAAAAAGTTACCGATTCATATTGTTGCTGATAGTAAGGAAGGTTGGGCTGATGCTTTTATTTTAGGATTAAAGACATGGTATGAAGGGAAGGATATTGAGTTTGATTATTTAAAAGTAAGGCCTGCAGGAGCTAGACTTAAAACTATGGGAGGTAAGGCTTCTGGTCCAGCACCTTTGCAAGATCTAATGAAGTTTTCACGGGAGATGATTTTAAAAAATCAAGGAAGAAAACTTTCTTCATTGGAAGTGCATGACATTATTTGTAAGATAGGTGATATTGTAATTGCTGGTGGGGTGAGAAGGAGTGCCATGATCTCTTTATCAGATTTATCTGACTTAGAAATGCGCCATGCTAAAGATGGTCAATTCTATATAACTGAACCACAGAGAAGTATGGCGAATAATTCAGCGGTTTATGATTCAAAGCCGAGTTCTATTGAGTTCTTGGAAGAATGGTTGACTATCGCTAAGAGTGGGTCAGGTGAAAGAGGGTTGTTTAATCGAGAGGGTTTGAAATGGCAATTACCAGAGAGAAGATGGGCAAAGTTTAAAGATTATTATTCTGACTGTGGAATAAATCCTTGCGGAGAAATAGTTTTAAGATCGAAACAGTTTTGTAATTTGTCAGCAATTATTATTCGAGCTGAAGATACAGAAAAAGATTTGTTGAGAAAGATAAAATTGGCGACAATTGTGGGGACATATCAAGCATCTTTGACCAATTTTAAATATTTATCTGATGAGTGGAGAAAAAATTGCGTTGAAGAGGCTTTGTTGGGAGTATCATTTACTGGTTATTTCGATAATAAATTAGTACGAAAAGCGGAAATACTTCGCAAAATGCGTGATAAAAGTATTGAAGTTAATAAGATATATGCAAAGATTTTTGGTATAAATCAGTCGACTTGTGTGACTTGTGTCAAGCCATCTGGTAATTCATCTCAGTTGTTGGATACGGCATCAGGACTTCATCCTCGTTATGCTAAATATTATACCCGTCGGGTACGGGTTAGTTCAATGGACACTGTTTTTAAAATGTTAAAAAATCAAGGTGTTCCTTATCATCCAGAAGTTGGTCAATCAGAAGAAACAGCAACAACTTTCGTCCTAGAGTTCCCCGTTAAAGCTCCTGATGGTGCAGTGACTCGTCATGATTTGTCGGCAATAGAATTTTTGGAACATTGGAAAATGATTAAAATGAATTTTACAGAACATAACCCGTCGGCTACAGTTTATGTTGGAGCTGATGAATGGGTTGCGGTGGGTGAGTGGATTTATAAAAACTGGGATATTGTAGGTGGTTTGACATTTTTACCTAGAAATGAAAACTCTTATCAACTGGCACCTTATGAAGAAATAGATAAAAAAGCTTATGAGCAACTATGTAAAAAGGTCGCGGGGGTAGATTTTTCTAAATTATTTTCTTATGAGCAAGTTGATAACACTCAAGGGGCTAAGGAATTGGCTTGTGTAGGGGGGGCTTGCGAGATTTAATTATGTCAATTACAACTAAAACTGGGGATAAGGGATATACCTCAGTCGCCAGTAGGCGAGTAAAAAAAGATAGTAAAATTATTGAGGCTATAGGAACAATAGATGAACTGCAAGCGATAATTGAGGATGTTGAAATACAAAAAGATTTGTATGAAATAATGGGGGAGATTGCTGTGGGAAAAATTTCAAATTTAGAATTTAAAATTTCAAAACTAGAAAAGGAAATAGAAAATTTGGAAAAGAAATTAAAACCTTTAACTAAATTTTTAATTTTTAAAAAAGAAAAGGCAAGGAAATTAAATTGGGTGAGAACAGTTGTCAGACGAGCGGAGAGAAGAGTGGTAGCTTTGGAAAATTTAGAATTTAAAATTTTAAA
>PFLI01000096.1 GCA_002785065.1 Candidatus Roizmanbacteria bacterium CG_4_10_14_0_8_um_filter_33_9 | reverse complement strand
GGTGGAACGACCAGAATAATCAACACGTTTTCCAAGAAGGTTTTGTCGAAAGCGACCCTGTTTTCCTCGTAATATATCTGATAGGGATTTTTGGACCTTAACCGTGCCTGACTGTGTTCTTACTCTCCCTCTTGATTTTTGTAAATCTAAAAGGGAATCCACTGCTTCTTGTAACATTCGTTTTTCATTACGAAGAATAATTTCAGGAGCACCTAAATCAATAAGCTGTTTTAAACGATTGTTTCGGTTAATAACACGTCGATAGAAATCGTTAAGATCTGAAGTTGCAAACTTACCGCCTGGTAGTTGAACTACGGGTCGTAAGTCAGGTGGAATTACCGAAAGAACGGTAAGCACCATCCAAAGTGGTTGAATATTTCCTTTTAAAAATGACTCAATAATTCTGACTTTTTTTAATAATTTATTCCGACGCTCTCCTTTTGACTTGGAAAGTTCTTGAAGTGACTCTTCATATATTTTTTTAAAATCGGTATTTGTTAATATCTCATAAACTATTTCAGAGCCCATTCCAACTTCAACAAAACCATCAAGATTATTTTCTCGTAAGTATAAATAATCTTCTTCTTCTAAAGTATCATTTGGTTTTAAAATTTTAACGGTTTTTGAAATCCGTTCTAAAAATGCAGTTTTTTGAGCTTTATCTTCAATATATTTATCTGAAAGAATACGAATTTTCTCTCTTTGTTTCAACTCAATTTCTTGAAATGTAATTTCTCTTTGTTCTTTATTTGTAATTTTTTTTTCAATAGATTCTTTTTCTTTTTCAAAACCTTCTTTCATTAGTTGTTTTTGTATAGTATGTTCTTCGTCTAGCTTTTGAATTTCTTTTTTGTGCATTTCTTGGAGAAAGTGAGCAGATTTTTTTTGTTCATCTTTATTTATTGATTTAACAAGATATAAAGCATAATAAATTATTTTTTCCAGAGATTGAGGGGGAACATCAAGAACAACACTTAGTGGGGATGAAGAACCTTTAAAGTACCAAATGTGGGAGATGGGGGTTGCTAATTTAATATGCCCCATCCTTTCTCGTCTTACTGCGGAGGTTGTAATTTCTACTCCACATCTATCGCAAATAATTCCCTTATATCTAATACGCTTATATTTTCCACAATAACATTCATAGTCTTTTGTAGGTCCAAAAATTCGTTCATCAAAGAGACCGTCTTTTTCCGCCCTGAAGGTACGATAATTTATCGTTTCTGGTTTTGTAATTTCTCCTTTAGACCAAGAGAGAATATCTTCTGGAGAAGCGAGTCTAATTCTTAGCCCACTAAAATCTACGACGTTTGTGTCTTCCATAATTATTTAATGTAATCAATTGATAAACCTAATGCATTTAGTTCTTTAACAAGTACGTGAAACGATTCGGGAACGTTTGATTGAGGAATATCTAATCCTTTGATAATTGATTCAAACGCTTTAGTTCTTCCTCTTACATCATCACTCTTTATGGTAAGCATTTCTTGTAATGTATATGGAACTCGGTGTGATTCAAGTGCCCAAACTTCCATTTCACCAAATCGTTGGCCACCCATTTGTGATTTTCCTCCAAGTGGTTGTTGGGAAACAAGAGAGTATGGACCAACTGAACGTGCATGAAATTTATCTTCAACCATATGGATAAGTTTCATGATATAGCCTGTTCCAATAAGTACTTTTTTCTCAAAAGGTTTACCTGTTTGTCCATCATATAATGTAAATTTTCCATCTTCAGGTAGTCCTAATTTTTTGAGCTCTTTTGATATAAAATCTTCCTCAATCTTTTCAAAGACAGGAGCGATAATATTCCAATTGTTGCTTTTTGCAATATATCCAAGAATTGTTTCGAATAATTGACCCAGGTTCATTCTTGAAAGAATTGAAAGAGGGGAGATGATAACATCAACAGGTGTTCCATCTGCGAGGCGGGGCATATCCCATTCGGGTAAGATTCTTGAAATAACACCCTTATTACCATGTCGGCCTGCAAGTTTATCCCCAATGGTAATTTTTCTGATCTGCGCTGTAGTAACAATTATTCGTTTTATTATACTTGGTTCAAGTTCATTAGGATCTTTTTTACTATCAATGATTTCAACATTAGTTACAATTCCTCGTTTCCCATAGGGCATTCGAAGCGATGTATCTTTAACATCTTTTGCTTTTTCACCGAAAATTGCTCGAAGAAGACGTTCTTCAGCAGTTAGTTCTTTTTCACCTTTTGGAGCAACTTTTCCAACAAGAATATCACCACTTTTTATTTCCGTACCGACAATAACAAGGCCGTCTTTGTCTAAATTTTGCAATACTTCTTCCCTGACATTTGGAATATCTCTCGTAAGCTCTTCAGGTCCAAGTTTTGTATCAACTAGATCTGCTGTAAATTCTTCACTTGTAATTGATGTTAATATGTCTTCTTTTACCAGTCTTTCAGAAAGGACAAATCCATCTTCATAACCAAGACCACGAAAAGAAGTGTATGCAACTAATAGATTTTGTCCAAGGGCCAATTTACCATTTTGGGTTGCGGGTCCATCAATTATAACATCATTCTTTCTTATTGTTTGATTAAGGGCTACACAAGGTTTTTGATCAAAGACGATGTCTTTATTTGTTTTTATATATCGTTCAAGATCATATTCATAGATTTTTCCACTTTTACCTTTTATTATTACCCGTTTTGCATCAACATATTGTACAGAACCGTTTTCTTCTGCTCTAATTGTTCTTTGAAGAGCTGATGCAATTTGGTCCTCTGATCCTGTACCGACAAATGGAGCAACAGCCTTAATTAAAGGAACTGCTTGACATTGCATATGGGTACCCATAAGTGCTCGGCTGGCATCATCATTTTGCAGAAAAGGAATTAATGAAGCAGCTACACCGATTGCTTGTTGTGCAGAAATATCAATAAGATCAACATTCTCTGTAGGAACGGTAAATAATTCTCCTTTATGACGTGCCACTACATTTTCTTCTAAAATATAACCGGATTCGTTAATGGTGCAATTTGTGGAAGTAATATAAAACTGTTCTTCGTCGTCAGCTTGTAAATATACTATTTCATCTGATATTTTTATCTTTGTTTTTTCTCCCCTTTTTTCTTTTATTAATTTTTTATA
>PFLI01000045.1:9225-13695 GCA_002785065.1 Candidatus Roizmanbacteria bacterium CG_4_10_14_0_8_um_filter_33_9 | reverse complement strand
TAATTTTTATTTTTGATTACAATTTCTAAGTATTTTTCACTATTAATACAATCTAAAGTATTATTTTTAGCCGTATATTTTGGCAATTAAGTCGAATTAGCTGTATCAAGAAGCCCAGTAAAGTGTTTTGATCGCTCTATAACAAAACCATCCTTTGTAATAATATAAACTGTATTATCGTAAGGGAGCGTTGTATCTTGATAATATGCTATGGAGTTAAGCTTTCCGTTAATTAGTTTAAAGTCTCTATTTAAAGCTTGTGAGTATTCTTTTAGTATATTCTCTGTATACGATAATGCAGTCCGATATAAACTCAAATAGTTGGTAAGGATAAATACAAAAAAAGCAACCGCAACAATAAACACAACTTTAAGAAAGAAACGCATTTCAAGAGTGGAGAAAAACCTATTCATAACCTCTATTTTACTCCTTTTTCCTCCTTCTTCCAAGCGAGATGATTTTATTATTGATTCCAAATAACTCTTATAGTAAAAATTCAATTATTCGAATAATTGTAATTATGTATTCGTAACTTTGTATATTTGGAGATCGTTATTTTCCCACATACTCAAGACGGTTTATGCGGACTTCATGATTATCAAGCGTTGTTCGGTTATTACGATTTATGCCTCTCATTTCCGTACGAAATTCGTTCACCTCGCTGCGAAATTCATTCATTTGTTCTGAAAGTGTTTCAAATCGTTCTCCAATAAACGAAATAAGTTCTCTAACAGTCGTAGAAAATTCTTCTTTGGTTACAAAAATTGATTTTAATTTTTCAACGTCTTTTAAAGTGATCATGGTTTGTTAATTAAAACAAATAATAAATGATTAATCAATCATAAAATACTAAATGTACATTATGTATATTAGTCAGTCGTTTATATGCAACAAATTATGTTATTTAGATTGTCGTAACAAAATAAAAATTACGAAGTCGCCTCTTTACCCTTCTTGAAGCTAAACACAAATCCATATTGTCATTTTTCTTTGTTTATGATATAAATTATTTCTATGATTGCATTCTCGCATGTAAATAAAATATTTGGAACAAAAACTGCAATATCAGATCTCACATTCACTGCAAAACAGGGTGAAATAATCGGGCTTCTTGGTCCAAATGGCGCCGGAAAAACAACAACAATGAGACTTCTTGTCGGATATCTTATTCCAACTAAAGGAACTATAACAGTTAATGATCTATCACCTTATCAACAGCGGTATGAATTAAGTAGAAAAATCGGTTATCTTCCGGAAAACAATCCGCTTTACGGGGAAATGAAAGTTGTTGAATATCTTTCCTTTATTTCTTCAATTAAAAAAGAAAAAAACGTTAAATCCATTATTGATTCTATTGGATTAAGTGAAGTAATGCAAAAAAAAATCGAGGAATTATCACGAGGATACAAACAACGAGTTGGTCTTGCAGCTGCCCTCATGGGTGCTCCTGAAATACTTGTTTTAGATGAACCTACTTCAGGCTTAGATCCAATAGAACAAGAAAAAATTAGAGACCTAATAAAAAAATTCGGCAAGCAAAAAACTATTATTTTTTCAACCCATATCCTTTCCGAGATTGAAACAATCGCTGATAAGATTATTATTATTAACGAAGGAAAACTTGTATACCAAGGAGTAAAACCAAAAGGAAAAGGAGCAGTTGAGAAGCTATTTAAAAAAGTTGTTAAAATAACATGAAAACGTTATTTAAAAAAGAAGTCCAATTTTACTTCAATAACCCGATTGGTTATATTGTTATCTCTCTTTTCGCCGCAACCATTAATTTCTTATTTATAAAGGATATTTTTATCGTCAATATCGCATCTATGAAGCAATTCTTTTCATTTCTTCCGTGGGTTCTTTTATTTTTTATCCCCGCGCTATCAATGCGTATTTTTTCCGAAGAAAAACGAACAAACACGATGGAGTTACTTCTTACTTTACCAATAACAGAAACACAAATTGTCATTTCAAAATTTCTTGCCCTATTGAGTCTCATAGTTATTAATCTTATTCTTACACTTGCGCTCCCAATTTATCTTGCCATATCAACCCATATTTATATTCCGGAAATTCTTGTTGGATATGTGGGTATTATTATGTTCTCATCCTTTTTTCTTTCAATTTCAATCTTTTTTTCCCTTAAATCAAAAAATCAAATCGTCTCATTTCTCATTTCTCTCATTACTCTCTTTATTCTACTCAGTATATCTTCAGATCTATTTTCCGGTATCCTTCCAAAATTTGTTCAAGATATACTGATATTTTTTGCTCCTCTTTCTCATTTACAGAATTTTATTAAAGGAACTCTTGATCTTCGATCAATATTATTTTTCCTCAGCGGAACAATTCTGTTTATTATATTGACAGTACTTGATTTAGAAAAAAAAGATTAATTATGAGAAAAAAAATATCTAATCAGATAATAAGAATAAAAAAAATGCTAAAAAAGGTGAAGCGGCCGGTTCTATATACAATTGGTTTTTGTGTTTTTACAGCAATTCAACTTGTATTTTCTCCAATCGCTTTGAAAATAGATCTCTCCGAAGGACATGCTTATTCTCTCACTCCTTCTACTAAAAAAATACTTCAAAAAATAAATAAGCCCCTTACGCTCAAACTTTTCGTCACGTCCGATCTTCCAACCAGACTTATCCCAATAAAATCAGATGTTATTGATCTTCTTAATGAATATCGAAAAGAAGGCAATAATAAAATTCAGATTGTGTCAGTTGACCCAAAAAAAGATGAAAAAATAGGACTCGAAGCCCAAGATATAGGGATCCAAGAACTTCAATTCTCTCAACTTGATAAAGATAAATATCAAGTTGCAACAGCATATTTGGGGTTAGGTATTTATTACAATGATAAAAAAATGAGTATTCCTCAATTAACTGATTTATCAAATCTCGAATATAATCTATCTTCCGTTATTCTCAAACTAACAAAACAAGAAATGCCAAAAATTGGGATAATAGGAGACGATCAACTGGCAACAGGACAAAACGATCCGTATCTTACGATTGGCTCTATCCTGTTTAATCAATACAATATCACTCCTTTAAAAAAGGATACCACAGCAGAAAAAGAAATTGATCCGGTCTATAATGCTTTAATTGTTTTTGATAATCGTACTACAAAATATTCCGATGATGAAGTGACATCGCTTAAAAAATACGTTTCAAATGGGGGGAAATTACTTGTATTAGCAGATGGTATTTGGATTACAGAAAATCTTTCAACCGAAACTGCAAATCATAATTTATTCTCTTTGTTTTCTGACTGGGGAATAAAACTTGAGAATAATTTAGTATTATCTACCTCAGCAGAGCTTATTAATTTTGGTAACGCAGGACAAAGCTTTCTTTCATTATATCCCTTTTGGTTTCAAACAAATAATTTTTATTCAAAAGCCGGTCCCCTTTCTAATATTGAGTCGCTTACTTTTCCTTGGGGATCATCTCTTTCTTTAACAAAAAAACCCGGTATTACGTCAACTATATTAGTTCAATCGCCTCCTCTTTCTTGGGTACAAAAAGAGCCTTTTAAACTGAATCCGCAGGAAATTCCTCAACCAACAAAAAAAGAATTACAATCTTATCCTTTGGTTGTTCAATTACAAAATAAAAAAAATGGTGAACTTATTATTATTCCCTCTTCCCGTTTTGTTGAAGACAAATTTTTAACACAAAGCGGAGGAAATGTTGAATTTGTTTTTAATCTTATTGACAATCTTGTATCTGGTGGAGCTCTGTCGGGTATTCGATCTCGATCTGTCGTTTTCCATCCCTTGCCACAAATCGATGACAATCAAAAAGATATGTTTAAATATAGTATGATGTTTATTCTCCCTGGACTATTTGGTATATATGGAATCTGGCGACTTATGAAGCGTGGATAAAACTAACTTAAGAATTTGTATTTATCATAACATATCTTGCAGCTTTGGTGCTTCCGATTTTTTTAATGAGGGTTTTTTTCACCAAATCCTGCACATCTCGAAGAACTGAATCTTCGGAAATATCCGGAAAAATGCTATTAAACGATTTGTTTTGCAAATAACCAACTTCCTGAATATATTCAATGATTTTTACTTGCCGCTCTGTTAAAAAAATTTGTTTACCTCCAATTTTTTCTTTTAACTTTACATCTTGTGAAAGTTTGAGTATCTTTTCTTTAATCTTATTAAATTCAATTGATGCTCCAAAAGTAAAGTATTCAAGCCAAGATGTCAAATCTCCGGCTGATGCTTTTTGTAAACTATGATAATAAGATATTGCGTCTTTATCATAATATTCCTCAAGCGAAAAAAATCTTCGAATATCATATCCTCCTAGCAGGAGAATAAGAGTAGCTAAAACCCGAGCAACACGACCATTTCCGTCAATAAACGGATGGATTCGAACCAACTCATGATGGACTATACCCGCCTTCAATATAGGATGTAATTCGTCTTGATTTTCTTGATTT
>PFLI01000045.1:0-9219 GCA_002785065.1 Candidatus Roizmanbacteria bacterium CG_4_10_14_0_8_um_filter_33_9 | reverse complement strand
TAAATAAATTCACGCATTAAAAATGGGACTTCAATCGGAATTGGCGGTTTAAATGTTATTTCCCCCGTTGATGAATTACGAATAACCACTTGTTTTAATCGATATTCACCGGCTTGATCAGGGGATAAAATTTTATTTGTTATGATTCGATGAAGTTTCTTAATCAACGGTTCAGTTATTTTACTTATTTTTTGCTTTGCTTCCTCATCAATAAAATCAATCACTTTTCGATAATTAATAACCTCTTCAATATCTCGGGGTCTTCCAATTACCTCTCGACCTAAAAGAACATCTTTAGCCTCATCTTTATGCAACATATTTCCTTCAATATGGGTCCCATGATGGGCCGATCGAATAATAGCATCTTCTTTAAATTGTTTTTCCCAAAGTGGTAAAAGAGGTGAGTGACGGATTACCTCCTCAGCTGCTTCAATCTTTGAAATATATAACAAAATTTTATTTGTTATTTTAATCTGTGGATTAAACATAGAATGTATTATTCTATACCCTTCTGCTTTCAAATTGCAAGGGTTTATACCCAACCAAAGCTTTGATTTTGAAATTAATTCTTATTACATAACTATCCTCTCATTTGAAAGCTACAGTAGGTATATACCATATTTACACAAAAATCAAAGCGAAGTGGTATATCATTTCCCAAATCGTCTTTCCCGGGAACTGTAATCTAAAATTGTTTTTTCAAGTTCTTGGGGTGAAAAGTCAGGAAATAATATGTCTGAAAAATATAATTCACTATATTCACTTTGCCAAGGCATAAAACCAGATAGTCGTCTCTCTCCACCTGTTCGAATAATAAGATCTGGGTCAGGAACCCCCGCAGTGTCAAGATAATTATTTATTTCTTCCTCTTGTACATTTGATATTTGATATTTGACATTTGCTTGCCCTGAACTTTGTTGAAGGGATATTTTTCTTATCGCTCT
Source organism: Candidatus Roizmanbacteria bacterium CG_4_10_14_0_8_um_filter_33_9 (assembly GCA_002785065.1). GTDB lineage: Bacteria > Patescibacteriota > Microgenomatia > UBA1406 > GWC2-37-13 > UM-FILTER-33-9. Next base: position 8,275 of record PFLI01000045.1, on the reverse strand, counting down.
TACTATTTCATTTTTTCCTCCATAATTTATTGCAAAAATAACAGTAATCTTTGAATTTTTTTCTGTCAGTAATTCTGCTTTTTTTAATAGTTTTTGTAAATCAACTGGCAACTGTATTCTATCGCCGATAATACACAACCGAATATTTTTTTTATGAAATTCATTAAGTCGGTTTTGCAGAAATACTCGCATGAGACGATATAAGTTATCTACCTCTTGTTTTTCTCGCTTTAAATTTTGTGGAGATAGTACCCAAAAAGTGAAAAATAAAATTCCCATTTCGCTTGCTTTTTTTATAAGAGCCGGAAGTGTTTTTTCTCCCCCGATTCGATGGCCTTCAAAACTCGGGTATCCTTTTTTTTTAGCCCATCTTCTATTTCCATCAGGAATAATTGCAATATGAGCAGGAATATTTTGTATCATTTAAATATTATACCTAAAAATGCTTTCATATTGACATAAACTTCAACTTTATATATAGTAATGAGTATATGGTATACGCATTAAATCTTGCTGATCCTACGGTAAATCCAACTGCACGTATTGGTACTATAAGTACATTGGTCAACGTTATTGTTCCTCTCCTTATCAGTTTTGGTGGTTTTATTTTTCTTATTATGCTTCTTGTCGGAGCTTTTACTTATCTGACAAGTGCCGGACAACAAGAACAACTAAAAAAAGCTCAACAAACGCTATCTTTTGCTGTTTTGGGTCTTGTTATTATAATTTGCAGTTTTATCATTGTAAAAATTATTGGAATGATATTAAAAGTTGATATTCCTATATGAAATTACTCGCACAATCAGATGTAGAAAAAGCAATTGGCACAATAAATGCACCTGCTGGTATGAACGAATTTCAAAATGATCCTGTTGGAGGATTGGGCAAGTTGCTTAGCACTGGAATACAAATTTTTTTCTTAGTTGCAAGTTTAGCTTTATTAGTCTATCTTCTTTGGGGAGCATATGACTGGCTTACATCTGGAGGAGAAAAAGAAAAATTAACAAAAGCTCAGTTAAAAATTGTGAATGCAATTGTAGGAATGCTTCTTATGGTGTTTGCCATTGTTGTTTTTAATGTTATTATGAATAATGTATTGGGAGGAAAATTTATTGGACCAGGATTTACATTTACCATTCCTACGGTAAATAGTCCTTAATATCAATGTTAAAACAAATGATTTTCAGTTAAATAAGCTCCTTTCGCTGGATTATTTATAATGATTTTCTTTATTTCTTTTATTGTTTGAAGCTTTTGAACAACAAATTTTGTATCTTTTTGTTGACAAATAATATGAATATCTTGACCTGTATTAATGGTAAAATAACATAATAACCCCTCTCCTCTCCACTCCATAACTTTTTTCATAAGTAATACCGTTGTCGGTAACCAATATATAAGAGGTGGACTTGAGGTTAACATAATCGCATGCATTTCAAGAGCTTCTTTTTCTATAAGGCTCCCAAAACGAACAAAATCTTTTTTATTTAAGTATTTTTTACATTGTTTTATTTTTTTATTTATCAAGGATATTCGTTTTGAATAAAAAGAACTTGACTGAGCACTTTTTTGACCCTCTGAAGTTGGAATTACTTTTTTTTCATTACTTACTATTACAACTACATCTACAATATCCCAATATTCAGGCGGATAAAGTGATACTGCATAAGATGTTTGAGATGTGTTTCCATCAACCCATTCGGTAAATCCGTTAGGAATCGATCTACATGCGGACCCTGAACCTTGCCGGGACAAAATTGATAATTCCTTTTCAGATAAATGCAGTCCTATAGCTTGAACCGCTGCTAAAGTCAGCGCAGCAAAACCTGAAGCTGATGAGGAAAGCCCTGTTGATGATGGAAAACTATTTTGAGTGACCACTTTTACCCTTAAAGATAGACCCGCAAGATCACGAACTCTGTTTAAATGAGTAATAACTCGCAATGGGTCCTTTTTATTATTACCGTCTTTAATAGTGACTACGTCTTTACGTAATCTTTCATTAAATTCAACTGTTGTAATAGTTGTTAAATTACTCAAGTTCATTGATAAACTCCCATTTACCGGCAATCGAAGTATTTCATCTTTTCTCCCCCAATACTTGATAAATGCTATGTTAGAATGGGCTATTGCAGTTGCTTTCATATACTATGTTTCAATAGTAACACCTACAGTATTAACGTTTACATGAATTATCTCTCCTCCAACTTGTTCGATTGCATGCTCTACCTTATTACGCTTCTTATTATCAACAAGGGCTATCATACAATCCCCTCCTCCTGCTCCTGACAACTTAGCTCCATAAGCGCCTACATCAATAGCTGCTTTAATCATACTTTCTAGTTTAGGCGTGCTTACTCCAAGTTTAGTAAGAAGTTTTTGATTTTCATTCATACATATTCCGACAGTTGCCAAATTATGTGAAAGAAGCCCTTTTTTAGCTCTCTCAACAAGGACTTGCATAGATTTAAAAATGTCTTCCATTTCTTGTTTTTTGGATTTAAAAGCTTCAGCAACTTTACGGATATAAAAGGGAGTATCGGCTTTTGTACCTGAATATCCAACAACAAGAGGTAAATCACTGATATGAAGAGCATCTATAACTTTGCCGCCAACAACATATTCAAGTGTTCCGCCAAATGTTGCTGCTGCAATATCAAATCCTGAACCAACGCCTTGAATAATAATATTCACATGATAACTCATTTCAAATAGTTCTTTGAGAGTAATTTCTTTTTGAAACAAAAGACTTAATGCTTTAAATGTTGCAACAGTTACCGCTGAAGATGATCCAAGTCCAACATGATGTGAAAAATCACCTTTTGTTTTTATTCGGACTGATTTTTCAATCTGATATTTTTCTTTAAAATATGCAATTGACTCCAACACAAACCGGCTTTCTTTTACCTGTGGTGTTATGATCTCATCTTCCTGCGCATCAATAAGTTCCGCCTCTACATACAATCTTTTGTCAACGGCGGTTACTAAGCAGGGATATCCATACACAACAGCATGATCTCCAAGCAAAAGCAGTTTTCCAGGTGCAGATACTTTAATACTCATAGTTTTGAGACTCCTTTTTCTTCAGAAATAAACTTAAAACAGGATAATTGTAATTCTTTACATTTCTCTTCAATATTAGCTTTATTAACATTATAAAACATAATATAACCTGACCCACCCTTTTTTCCTCCCGCCCCCGTTATTTTTCCTACCCCGAAATTTTTTAAAAATATAAGCAATTGTTTTGTTTGTTTTGAAACTACTCCTATTTTCTCAAGTAATAGTTCATTTTTAATAATTGTTTTTTGAAAAAAAATTTTATCTTCTTTTACTAAGGATACAACTAGTCTCTTCGTTGTTTTTTCGATTTCAGAAAATAGAAAATCCATTCTTTTCGGATCTCTATTATACTCCCTGCCGACTATTTCCACCATTTCAGAAGTTGTTTCCGATGGTTTTCCTGAATCGATGAGATATAAATCCTCTTCAATTATTTTTGGTATTTTTATATGTAAATTCGAGATTGTTTTTAAAAATTCAAATTCTTTTCTAAAATAAATGAGCCCTCCAAAACAGGATGCAGAAGTATCAGCGCCGGAAGGTCGAGAATGAAATTGTTTTTCAATTTGATATGCAATATTGTTTATCTCTTCTTTTTCAAATTGTTTTCCGGAAAAAAATTCCAAAAAAGCTGCAGCAGATGCAACGGAAAAAGCAGCAGATGAACCAAGTCCTCGTCCTATTGGAATAGTTGATTCAATTAAATAGTCGTAGTTCTTTTTTACCATCTCTATTTTTTTCTTCTTTAAATAAGCTTGAACTGTTTTTACCACAAACAAAATATGTGGATCTTTTATTTCTTTTTTCCCCTCCCAGACAGAGAATGTCAGGTATTTTCCAATTGCAGAAACAAGCGCTGGTTTTCCATAAACAACTGCATGTTCTCCTGAAAAAATAATTTTTGCTGGAGTTCGATATTGTATCTTGTTCATATTTCGTTGGTGAATTTTATTCCATATGAAATTATATCTTCGTTATGAGTTATTCGAGTTTTTCGTAGAATTGTTCTTATGCGCATTCCAATTTTTAAGTCATTATACAGTGTCCCCACATATTGTCCCACAACTTTTTCTCCTGAATCAAGCTGAGCCAATAATACAGGGTATGGTGCGCTTTTTTTAAAATCGTTTGATGGAGTATAAATGATTGTCCATGAAAGAACTACTCCTTTTTTACCCAACATATTTCGAATATTCTTTTGGCGCCTCCATATCTTTACTGGACTAATCATATATTTTAAATACCTAAAATTGTTACAACTGCTGTTCCTCCGGACCCTCCAACATTGTGTGCTAAACCATAATAAACATCGTGAACTTGACGTTTATCTGCCTGATGAGTTAATTGAAGAAAAATCTCTCCAACTTGTTTGATTCCGGTTGCACCAATAGGATGACCTGCTGCTTTTAATCCTCCAGACGTGTTTACAATAATAGAACCAGAATTTCCAAGCATAGTTTCATATGCTAAAGCTCTTTTTCCGCCTTCGCCTTTTTTCCAAAAGCCTAAATCTTCCATCCCAAGAATTTCAGCGATCGAAAAACAATCGTGAAGTTCAGCAACTCTAATATCACTTCGTTTTATACCTGCTTCTTTAAATGCCTTATTTCCCGCAACAACTGTTGATGTTAAACTATCCAATCTTTCTCTTTCCATAAATGAAATGCTATCCGAAGCTATTTCTGAAGACAATATGGAACATGTTCTTTTTGCTTGTTTTATTTTTTTTGTATTCGATGTAATAATAATTGCTGAAGCCCCGTCAGATATCGGGGAACAATCAAGAACTCCAAGCGGTGATGCGATTTTAGGACTACTGAGTACTTGCTTTAATGTTACTTTTCTTTTGAAATGAGCTTTTTCGTTTAAAAAACCATGGAAATGGTTTTTTACAGAAATTGCCCCAATGTTTTCATGTTTGTAATGATATGAATTCAAATATATTTGAGCAAGAAGAGCATATAACCCGGGAAATGTTAAACCAGCTTCTTGTTCTTCTCCAGAAGCAGCAGCCATTAGCCCTTCAACCGCTTCTTCTGGTGAAAAATCAGTCATTTTTTCAGCTCCAACTACAATCACTGTTTTGCCAGGATTAGCTTTTAAATATTGAACCGCGAGGTATACAGCCATACCACCTGAAGCACACGCCGCTTCAGATCGAAATATAGGAATATGAGTATTTAGTAATTGTGCAATTTTTGAAGAACCATGCAGATTATTTTCTAAAATACCGGACATCATGTTTGAAAAAAAAATTGCGTCAATTTCTTTTTTTTCTATTTTTGATTCTTTCAAGAGAGAATCAATTGATTCTTTCACAAGATCAAAAAGAGATCGTTCCCATAATTCACCAAATTGGGTTGAATAATATCCTAGGATTGAAATCATATAATTTCCATACATCTTAAATAATGTGCATAGTTAATATATTCTTTATTTTCCATTGCTGATTTAAACTCATGTTTTATTTTTTGTAGCTTTGAGGTAACCTGTAAAATAAAGGCATCAGAACCAGCACCTGAACCGTATGATGCAAAATAAATATAATCATTCGTTTTTGCAATCTCCAATACCGAGACTAAACCCATTAAACCTGATGCGGTATATGAATTACCCAATGTGTTAACAACTAACGAGGGAGATATCTGACGTTCCGTAAACCCTAACATACTTCCAACTTTAAGCGGAAATGTACCGTTAGGCATATGAAATACAGCATAAGCAAAATCTGTTGGTTTCATTTTATTTTTCTTAAGTATCAAGGTTGATGCTTGAAAAATATGGTGGAAATAAGAAGGTTTACCAGTAAAACGACCGCTATGAGATGGATATCTTATTCCCTCCCTTCGCCAAAAATCTGGAGTGTCTGATGAATATGATGTCATATCAATAATTCGTACCGCGAGATTTGTTTTTCCAAGCAATAAAGCAACCGATCCTGAAGCTGCTGTATATTCAAGAGCATCATGAGGTCTCCCCGTTGCTTTATCAGATGCAACTACTAATGCATTTTTTGTGAAACCAGAGGCGATTAAACCACTCGCGATAATAATCCCTCCTGTTGCAGCTTTACATGCAAATTGCATATCAGACGCTAAATATTGTTCTTCTATTCCTAAAAAATGTGCAAGAGTTGTTGATGCTGGATTTACTGCATAAGGCGGCGACTCTGAACCAAAAAAAACTGTTTTTATATTTTTTTTTTTCACTTTGCTGCTTTTTAAAGCCATAGAAGATGACTCATATGCCATTGTTAATGAGTCTTCATCGATTCCAGCTACTGATTTTTCTTTAACTGCCAATGAATGAATAATATCAGTGGAATTTTTTCCCCAAACTGAGGCAATATCTTCAGTTTTTATCCGAAAACGAGGAATATAATATCCGTATGAAAGAATTCCAAACATATATTTATCTCCCGAGTTTTTTATGAGCAGATGCTAACGATCCTTGCGCAAGTGAAGCTAAAAGAGATAGCTCACCAGCAAGAACAGCCCCTCCTAATACTGAAGCTAATTCTTCAGGATTTTTTGCTCCAACAACTGATAATGCTTCGTGTTGCGATTGCAGTTTTGTTCCTCCACCAATAATACCCATCATTATTGCGGGAAGATATACCGATATGCTTATTGATCCATCTTTGTTTTTTTCTAAGGTTGTCATTCCCATACTTCCCTCAACTATGTGAGCTGCATCCTGTCCTGTTGCGATATAGAAAGCGCCAACTATATTTGCAAAATGTGAATTAAATCCAAGAGATCCGCTGATTGCAGATCCAATAAGACATTTATGTATCCAAACTACATATATTTCTTCTGCATTTGTTTTTAATACTTCTTTTAAAATCTTTTTGGAAATATTTGCTTGCGCCCAAACAGAAATTCCTCTTCCTTCGATAAAATTAAGCCATGCCGGTTTTTTATCTATATCAAAATTACCCGCAACAGAACCACATTTTACACCTGTTTTTTCTTCAATATATCCGGCAATCTTACTTACAGCAATTGTTACCATATTCATTCCCATTGCATCTTGTGTATCAAATGAAAAACGAACAAAAACCGAAGAACCGACTATCTGAATTTTTTGATTTAAGTAAGTTAAATGACTTGAAGTACTCTCTGCAATTTTTATAAGGTCTTTTACATGAATAAGCAGCCATTCTTTTAAGGAATATGCTTCTTTAAGTGAGTTTGTAATAAAAACAGGGCCCCTTGTTACACCTTTTTTTTCTGTATATACTTGCGCTCCTTTTGAAAGTGAAATTGCTTTGCATCCCCTATTAATGGACGCAACTAAAGCGCCTTCTGTTGTTGCTAAAGGTACATAATATAAATTTAAGCTTGTTTTTGTTTTTATACTTAACGGACCAGCTATTCCAAGTGGGATAGGCACAGTTCCAATAGTATTTTCGCAATGTATTTTTTTTTCTTCAATCATACAGTTTGTTCCAATGATAGTTAATTTTTTCCCGATTGCTTTTTCAATAAGCTCTCTTCTTTCCAATAAAGTCAAAAATGAATGTATCCTCATATAGTATTAGTCCTATTTCCTTTTCAAATCATTCTTGAAAAGAAAAATCAAATAAACGGAATTCGAAAAATATGAAGTTGATATAAAAGCATTGAAAGCGGCAGTAATAATAACAAATACAATATAAAGACATATATTATCCTGATTAATCCAAGTCTTGAAGAAAAACGAAGAGAAAAGTAAACGAGGATTAACTTCCAAACTAATATATTGATTGAATAAGTTAGATACGCAATACTAAAGCCTTTACCCAATAACGAAATAGTGCGTGGAGGAGGCAGAATAACATAAAATATTGCGTTAGTAAAAAACCAAAAAAATGTAGGAATAAGGGTATAACTATAGGTAATTACAAAACGATTGTAAAAAAGATTGTTGTTAAATCGCTTTGTAGACCAGTAAAAAAATAAAGTGGTTATTAAAAATAACATAATAAAAATAAAAAAAGCAAGTATGCCAAAAAAAATACCATTGCGAATTTTATATGCAAACATAAAGTATAAGAATGAGATGAATAAAATAACCCCAACTTGTACCATGTCTTTTTCTAAACTAATCTTTCTCATTGTTTTATAGGGATAAAAAATAAGAAGTCTTACGCGTCTAAATACAATTAGGATAGAAGCAAACAAATTTACAAGTTGGTCAAAAACCATTTTGAAGTATGTTTACTAATTTT
>PFLI01000052.1 GCA_002785065.1 Candidatus Roizmanbacteria bacterium CG_4_10_14_0_8_um_filter_33_9 | reverse complement strand
ATATATTGCCTGCTGAGGAGCTTTCATTCCCCGATGATTTGACAGTTTGGTTTTAATTTGGGAATTTGATCCCTCAATAGCGTTATTAGTTTTGGGAAGAAATTTGTAGAATAAATAAGCAAATAAGTGTTTCTCGTCAAACATTAAAAGTTTAATTGCCCGTCTTAAGTTACCATGCGTATACCACCATTTCTTTTTGGTATTCATTCCTATTGTTTTTTCTTGTAGAAGATATCCATATATTTTTGTCCAAAGATATAATTTCCCCCTCCATAGTCTTTTTACCTTTTGGTTTTTAATCTTTACGATCTCAGTGGCAACTTTTCTCAGTTGTTGAGTTGCTACAATAGGACTTCTTAGGGGAAGAAATTTCATAAGAGATCGTTTTACATGAGCCAAACACCGCTGATGTGAAAGAGGTGGGAGAAATATATTAACAGCAGATACCAAAGCTCCTTTCCAATCAGTTATGACACCAGATGGCAGTCTATCTGCAATTATTGGAACTAACAGTTTAAAATCTTTTTCAATCGCTTCATATGATTCAGAGAATCGGTATGACCAGTAGAGATTCACCTTGTTTGTTACGTCCCGATAGATCATGATTACTCCCTGTCGTCTTAACCATTTACCGTCAATTCCCAACACCCAGGGCTTACTGGATTTTCTCTTAAAATACCTGTCAAGTAAAAACAAAGAATCAGAAGAAGTAGGAGAGTAACGGAAAAAGGGAACAAACCGGCGGTAAAGAGTTGAACGGGAGTAAAAAGTCACCTCAGACAATGCTACCTTATTAAGTTTGTTTAAAACAAAATCAGAGAACTTAATAAAATCAGAAAACCCTACAAGTTGTTTCTTTGGTTTGCCAAACGAATGGTAGCAGGTTAAACACAGATATCTTCGTATCTTCGTTTGCCAGTCCTGGTAAAACCAATTCTTTTAGACCTACCGCCACATACGGGACATCTTAGAGTTTTTTAAAAGAGGATACTTTAATCATATTAAAAAGATGAAATTTTAACTTTGGAGCATTATATCAATTTAAAGTAATCAATTCAGACACACATTTTGACACTTAAGCCCTCATTTCTTTTAATTTAAAGTTTTTGTTATTAGCAAACTTATATTATTTTACTTTAAGCTAATAATCAGATAAAATACCAACAAATATGGTAAACGAGCTTATTGGACAATCAAAAGAAACAGATATATGGACAAAGGGTGACGAAATATCATTTGCGCCTGTGGGAATTCTATCAATACCGCCACTTGATTATCAAATACTTCCTAAATACGATCCCACGCTTCTATTAAGCTCTCCTCGTATTGATAATCGGTTGGCGGATGATATTAAAGCTTTAGGTGAAGTTGCTGGAATAGAAATTGATCCAGATAAAACATCTATTTTATATACTAAATATGGATGGTATGAAAGAATTTTTTATATGAGTACCATACATGAAGATATGCCCTATTTTGTAATCATTACCAAACCGAGAACTTTTAGATTTGAAAATGTCTTCCTGGAAAGCCAAAGAGGTCTAACATTGGCAGGTAGCAATGCTTTTCGTTTGGGAATCGATGTCGTTGCTTCGCCAAGAGCCATTACTCAAGATTCTACCAATACACCTTCTGCACTGTTTGATGTTTTAAAAGGCTCATGGGAAGAAATTAATCTAACTTTTGATAAAGCTAATAAAGAATGGGTTCCTAATTTAAAATTTCTTACTCATTCTTCCGAATTGAATAAAACATTTCAACATTTGTCACCACAAGACAAATCATTTCTTTGTGCGTATTTTATCGCAAAAGTATGTATGGCTCGATCACTACTTACTCTTATGACATTACAAAAAGATCCAACAAGTTCCTACGTGTTTGGTCATGAGCCAAAAGAACCATTAATTAGCGCCGGTGATCATGTTGGATACTTTGACCAAGAAGGAAAACTTCATCTAAAAACAATTGCTTTTCGAGGTGGCCTTAAAAGATGCTTATCTTTTAACGATTTAATACATGCCTTACTTATCAGACAAGAAGCATTTACGTCAAATACTTTAGATTATGAAGGAGCTAATTTTATCCCTTTTTTCATCCAAGGAGAAAGAGTTCGAGAACAATGGGTAAGAAATCTTGTTTTGTGGACAGTAAAACTTGTCCTTGATCAAACCAAAGAGGTCAACGATCATTCATATTTTAATCTACTTAAAGAATTTTTAATTTATTCCGGAATTAGTCTTGAAGAGGTAAGTAAAACACCATCGCCATTCAACCAAAAGTCGTTAAGAGAAGTTGGTAAAAACTTCGGATCAAGGTGGATAGCGCACATTCGTGAAATGCCACAAGAACCAATTTTGTTTTCAGAATAACTCATCCAATTTTTACCGGCCAGAGGGCGCCTTTTTTCTTTTCCAATTTGTCTCCAATTTTAATTTGGTTATAAAAATCAGGTTGTGCCGGAACATTATGCGCTTCACCATTTTCAAGTTGAACCTTAAGACTTAAAATATGGCTCACGTGATCATCTTCATCTTTTTTTTCGAAATTACTTTTATCTATCACTTCCCCTTTCCATTCCTGATTTTTTCCCTTTATAACTAACTTTCCCACCAGTGCAAAAAAACCGAGAATCAACAAAAGAAAAAAACCCATAAAAATAATCATCGGCCCAAACACAACATATTTTTCCATATGTATATGAACGAAATAATAACTAAGTAAAAAAACATCGTCATTTTATCCATAATGATTTTGATAAATCTACTTTATCTTTTTTAAAGATTACTCCTTCTTTTGCCAGCATCTTTCTTTTCGTCGTAACGCCACCCTTTCCTGAATACCCTGTCAATCTCCCATCATGTGCAACGACTCGGTGACATGGGGTATGAAGAACATCCGGATTTAACCGCATAAACGCTCCGACTGCCCGAGCTGCTTTTGCATTTCCGACAAGTCGCGCGATCTGACTATATGTGGCAACTTTTCCTTTTGGAATTTGT
>PFLI01000152.1 GCA_002785065.1 Candidatus Roizmanbacteria bacterium CG_4_10_14_0_8_um_filter_33_9 | reverse complement strand
AAGGATATGTTTATCATTGATAACAAAAATCCCAAAATAATTGCTAATAAAGCCAATATTACTAAGTTAAAAATGTGCATTATTTTTTCGGAGAGAGTAACCTCGCTCTTTCCAAGCTGCTTAATATCTCTGGGAAGTGTAGAAATGAAAACGGACATCAAGAAAAGAAAAATGTAGCTTGAAGAAATCGAATATCTTTGATAAATAGCCCCAAACAAACTTAAAATAATAAATGGGGGGAAAGTACGAAATATTACATAATTAAACCATCTAGTATTACCTCCGGAAACATATTCTAAAACCGTTATATAGTTATTAAGCGGTTTATATTTTGGAACGGGATATTTACTTGATTCTTCAGAATTGAATTTTATTGCACGAAAAAATAATTCAATTATAAAACCCGCTAGTATTGATCCGATCAAACTTAAAAACATATTTATATTATAACCTTAGAGATATGTTATATCCTTCATCAATAGTCTATTACCATAATCTATTGCTGGATAAGAAGCGGATAGACCTCTTCTTCCATCAGTAGGACCAAAAAAAACATATCCAGAATCAGAGGTTGCCTTTTTAGGAATAAAAAACCAAGATATCGCAATTCTAAAATTTTGAGGATTCATTTCAATGATTCTAACTAATTCGCGTAGTCTAACAAAAGCCTTTCCATTAGGCAATCCCTGCATCATTGTTAAATATGCATATTTGCCGCCATCTTTCTTAAAAATCCTTCCTCCAAGTGAATTAGGAATTAAGTAAATAGCCATAGCATAAGCCTTTTCATCACCTTTATTAAATTGAGCTTTTGGGTGCAGAACAGATTTTTTTGCTTCGAAAATATAATTACTGTCTAATTTCCTACTTGATTCTTTTTCAAATTTGTCTAGTCCCCAAAAAGTAATTGTTATGCTAGGTCCAGTAGAGACAGGATTACTTAATGGTCGGCTAATAATACCTAAACCTTTTGGCGTTCCGTCTGGGTAACGACCAGATACTATTCGATTATTTGTAGCACTGGAGAATTGGACGAAGCCGTCTAAATGATAAGAAAATTTCACTATATCCTTTGCACTATACTGCTTTGTTTCATCCCTCTTAATGTCTAAGTGGGTACCAAAGTTTTTATAAGTGATAAAAGTTTTTTCAAGTCTTCCTATTTGTTTATCAATTAATCTGGGTAATACAAGAGCAAACCCTCCGGAGTGATAAGGAATTATTTTAAAAAACTTTCTATACATGCCATCATTATCTAGAACACATATATTGATTTTATCTGTCATATCGTTAGAATAAATGAATTATTTTTTATATTTGTATTTTATTCCCTTTTGGATCAATATATTCTACTTTCATTGCGGGTTTTTTCGAATACTTTTTAAGAAACTTTTTATTCTCACTCACAAGATAAACGGTACAATAAATTGATCCGTCTCCTCTTTTTAAATCTATACCATGCAATTCTTCTAGACGACGAAGTTTTCTTGCAGTTGCCGGATGCACGTTATAATCAGAATGTATTTGCCAATCATGAATCCAAATCTTATTATCATGATCCCACGTCAAGGGAGGAATAACTTTTTCCTGTATGTTTCTCCAACAATCAGCACATCGTAAACCATTTAGGTCCCACCAAATTTCATTTCCGGGTTTGGTTTCTCCACAAATAGCACAGGTGTAAGGGCTTTCTGTTGGATCGAGATAAAACCCTTTTATTTTCTCTTTCTTTAATCGTAATTTTCTGCGATATTCGGTTTGAGCTTGTTTGTAGAGGATCTCGAAGAATCCAACCAATCTTCCACCCTGTTCTCTTGCTTCGGCGTCAGATAAATCTTGCCCATATTCCTTTTTAAAAATATCTTTAAATTCTTTAACGGCTTTATCAGATAACGTCATAAATTTTACGAAGTTATATTCACTAAATAATAAATATTTTTACTTCTTTACAATTGGTTTTGTTTTTTCAGATAATTCTTCTAACATACTTGTTAACTCTGATTTCATATTGTCGATTTGAGTTTGTGCATTACCAATCGCACCTGAAGCTTTTGTGAGCACGCCCTTTATAGTTGCAAAGTCGCCTAGTTTTTTTGTAATTTCATCGATAAGTGTGTTGATTGCTGTAACATCTAATAATTCAGATTTCTTTTTATCTGTCTGTAATTCGAGAAGTAAACTAGTCCGGGCTAGTGTGTAGGCAACTTTAAGAGAAATAGGATCAAATGTCTCTTTATCTAAAATACATATAGATTTATTTCTAGGATAAACACGAAAAGTTTCGATTGCTTCTTTGACATCTCTTAATGTTTCTTTAGTACTAATTACCCCAACTGCATAGCCTGCATTACGATTTTTTTTCGCACCTTCTAATTCATCAAGTAAATTTCGGAGATACATTCTTTCATCTTTAGCTTCAAAAACGATTTTTAAAGTAGCTCCGCCCGTTTGATCGGAATTAAGAGTTAACACTGTGTCTCCAAGTTTACTATTAAGTAATTGACCGGCTTCATTCCCTGTTGGTAAACAAGTATCTCCAAAAATACTTGCTATTTTTTCAATTTCTGCAAATACTTGATCTTGGTATATAATTCCTTTTTGCGTTCCTTTTTCTGCCTCTACCTTTGTAGCTTCTTTAGCCGATTCTTTAGCTTTAATTTCCTTTTCTATTGCAATTAATCTATCCGTGAGTTCTTTTTTGAAAGAATTTAATGGGCTCTCTGGATTATTTGGATCTAAAAGTTTTACAACTCTAGAAGCATCAGTATCAAAATAATCAGATAATATTTTTTTTATTTTTGAGACTGCGCTGGTATTATTTTCTTCATTAAATAAATCTGATAGTTTCCCTCCGTCTCCAAGATATTGCTTCATCACGCGAGACATTATTCCTGTTTCTGGATCAAAATTATCAGTTAATTTTTTTTGTATTAATTCATCTGTCTCTTCCAGTTTATTTTGAAACTCATCTTTTAGATGTAAAAACTCTTTATCGAGATCTCCTTTGAATTTTTGAAATTCTTTTTCAACGTAATCTACGTTACCAACTGTTTCTATGTCTTTTAAAGCTATAAGCCCAACTTTTAAAGCTTTAATAATCATTAATTCACGTTTACTTGAGTCATAATTACTAAGAAGATCCAAGATTTCTTTATCAGAAATTGTGATTGTGATTGGTTGCATATTAAATTAAAAGGTTAAAATTA
>PFLI01000092.1 GCA_002785065.1 Candidatus Roizmanbacteria bacterium CG_4_10_14_0_8_um_filter_33_9 | reverse complement strand
GGAAATATATTTTGAAAAATCTGTTAAAAGTTTTTGATCGTTTCTATCTTAAGTTAGTTAAAAATTGGTCTTGACAAAGGGGTAAGGTTTAAAAATTACTTAAAATATAACAATTGGGAAGAAGAAAGAAAGAAATATGTATACTTAATTCGTATGATATCTTCCACATAAATAAGTTTTTATATACACGATTATTCATTTCTCTCAAAATACGCTTTGAGTATATCTCTGGCAATAGGAGCTGCGACGTCGGACCCCTGCCCCCCTTCTTCAACTAAAACAGTCACCGCTATTTCAGGATTTTCAAATGGAGCAAAAACAGTAAACCATGCATGAGAGGTGCTTGTTGCATCACGCGACTCAGCTGTGCCTGTTTTACATCCTGTCGTAATTGCATTCCAATAGGTAGGATCCCTATCCATTGCGGCCTCAGCAGATGCTTTTTTATCTTCCGGGATTTCGGATAATTTTTTCATTCGCAGACCCAGATTTTTAACTTTAAAATCAAAAAGTGGATATCCTGTTCCTCCAGTCTCACAAGCTTTTTTCATTCCGGTTCTAATAAACTCTATTGTTTTTTGAGAAACGGGAAGTTTATAACAAAAGATTTGCCCATTTTTAAGCAGTTGAGGGGTACATAAATAACCATTATTTGCAAAAACAGATGACGCAAGTGCCATTTGAAGGGGTGTAACTAAAGTGTAACCTTGACCTATGGAAAAATTATAGGTATCTCCTAAATACCACTTTTCGTTTAACACTTCTTCCTTCCAAAATGCAGAAGGAATAAGTCCTTCGGATTGTTCAAAAGCAAAAGGTATCCGAACGCCTAATCCAAACTTTTCAGACCAATCACGAATTCCTTCTGGACCAAGAACTTCACCGGCCTTATAAAAATAAATATCATTTGACCTCTGAAGAGCTTTTACAAAATCGACCATTCCTTCAGTTTTTCCATATTGAAGAAAGTACCAATTGCCAAATGTCAAAGGTCCTGCTGTAATTTGCCCTGTATCCTCAACTACTGTTTTCTCGGTAATTTTTCCGCTTTCCAAAGCCCCTGTCGCAACAACTAATTTAAAGATTGATCCGGGAGGATACGCCCCTTCTGTCGCACGATTAAAAAGTGGTTTTTCTGTATCTGTAAAATATGATTCTATGGATGGATTAGCGTTTTCAAACTGTTGTATATTAAAGGAGGGCGTAGACGATAAAGCCAGTATTTTTCCTGTCTTTGGATCAAGCACAATAACGGCAGCTCGCTTCCCTTTGATTAATTCATATGCTTTCTTTTGTAAATCCAAATCCATCGCTAGTTGGATTGTATCGCCGTTTTGAGGAGGAGCAATCGCCACTGTATTTATATATTTTCCCCCCGCATCAACCTCTGTGAGTTTTTTTCCATTTCTCCCCCGCAATTGACATTCAAACATTCGCTCAACACCTCGTTTTCCTGTTTTGTCTCCTAAATCCAAATGGTTTAGGCAAGAATCATTTTGAATTTCTCCCTTATCAGCAATCTGTCGATATCCAATAATATGAGCTGTTTCCTCAGGCGCAGAATAAATACGGGATGAACTAATTCTTCCCGATGTTAACGAGTTGTCACCATCCTTACTTTCAGCTACTACAAATCCTTTTCTATCGAGTATTGTTCCTCTTTTGGGCTCTATAACAATCTCTCTTATTCTATTTTCCTCAGACAGTCTTCGGTAATATTCACCTTTTACTACAGTAAGATCAAATAATCGAAGCGAAAAAATAATAAATACTGCTAAAATAATAAACCCATAGATATAAATAAGAGTTGGTCTATCTACATCTTGTCTTTTCCCGAAACTAATTTCGTTTAGTCGCGCTCTGTGAACAGGAACAAGATTTTTTTTAAATAACCGTTTCATTATATTTTCGTTATTAACGTATAATTAAATTGTGTTGAAACTAAACAATATACTGTTTGACTGTCGTGCTGAACTCGTTTCAGCATCTAATTTGAGTAATGTCCCGAAACACATGAAACTGATGTTCCAGTGTAAACAAGTTAGGGATGACAACATAGTTATTGTATAATTTTGTTAGTTAATTATATCTCAATCTTATGAGTAAAGTCGTTATTGTCAGACACGGTGTTACCGAGTGGTCAACTCGTTTTACTGGATGGACAGATATTGACATTTTAGATGAAGGAAAAAAATCCACTTATGAATATGGTCTTGCATTAAAAAAGCTCGGATATACCTTTGACATTGCTTTTACCTCTTACCTTAAACGTGCAATACGAACCTTATGGACTGTTCTTGATGCCATGGATCTTATGTGGATTCCAGTTGTTAAAAGTTGGAAGCTAAATGAAAGACACTACGGCATTTTACAAGGATTAAATAAGGCAGAAACTGTTGCCAAATATGGAGAAGAACAAGTTAAGCTGTGGAGAAGAAGTTATAATACTCCACCGCCCTTACTGGATATTAATGATCCACGAAATCCTTCAAAAGATCCACGATACAGTTCTGTTTTGACATCTGAATTGCCTCTTGGAGAGTGTTTAAAAAATACATATGAAAGAACAATCCCTTATTGGAAAACAAAAATTGAGCCTCTTTTGCAAAATGGGAAAAATATTCTTCTTTCAGCCCACCATAACTCGCTTAGATCAATAATCAAATATCTTGACAATATTTCAGATCAAAATATTGTAAATGTAAATATTCCCTATTGTATTCCACTGGTATACGAATTTGACTTACAAGGAAAACCAATAAAACATTTTTATTTAGCAACTGACGAAGAAGTAAAACGAGTAATTGAGAGTATCAAAAATCAAACAAAATAAACGTTCTATGCAAATCATTCCCAGCATCCTTGAACCAAGGGCACAACATTATGTAGATCAAATTATTCGTCTTACCCCATACCTTAGTCATTTTCAAATTGATATTGCCGACGGCATTTTAGTTCCAAACAAAACCGCTCCCTTGCAGCAGATATTGCTCTCTCTCACCAATCTCCAATCCCCAACCACCAATCGCTTTTCCTTTGATTTCCACCTTATGGTTTCAGATCCAATTTCTCATATAGATTATATTAAAGCCTTAAAGTCTCATATCCAATTAGATACCATTTTTATTCATTATCAGGCGCTCTCTTCCAATGCTCCATTCTCATATTTTATTAATAAATACTCTGTTCTTGCACAAATAGGATTAGTCTTAAACCCTGAAGATGAGGTAAATAC
>PFLI01000048.1 GCA_002785065.1 Candidatus Roizmanbacteria bacterium CG_4_10_14_0_8_um_filter_33_9 | reverse complement strand
CTCATTTATGATTGTTGTTTTTTCTTTTCGGAAAGTTGTTAATTTGTAACGAAGGCGCAAAGATTGAATATATTCCCGTTTTGTTGATATGTTCATAGTGTAAAACCAAATTATTAATTCGGTAACACTACCATATCAAGCAATGCATTAAACAAGATCACTCGTTCGGTAACACTTTTCTATCATTCAACACGTCATTAAGCTCATCATTTTGCGGAAATTGTATTTGAGCTTTTTTTATCCATTCATTTTTTTTCTCTTGTTGATTTGTTTGTGCATATAAGTCAATGAGTGAATAATAAGAAAAAACAAAAGAAGGACTTTTTAATATTGCCAATTTATAATATTCTTCGGCTTTTTGTACATTTCCGATTGAACGGTAAGTGTTTGCAGTATTATGATACAAATTGGGTATTGATGGATCCAAATGGATACCTTGCTGATACATTGCAATTGAATCTTCCAATCTCCCTTTTGATGCATATTCCATACCGAGATTATTAATAATGCGAGTACTTTTTGGAGCATGAGAAAGGGTCTGTTCATAAAAACGGATATTATCAATCCATTCAAATTGTCTAATATACGAACGTATAAAAAACAAAAATAAAATAACACTGAGAATAATAATTCCAGTTTTTTTTGAAAAAAATGGATACAGTAAATACATAACAAATCCAGAAAAAAAGAGAAGAGGAATATAGAGAAAGTGTTCATAGAATATGCCATTTAGAAGCATAATTCCGGTAAAAGGAAGCATACAGGTGAGAAAGGTTAGAAAGAAAAACAAGAGTATATTTCGATCTCTTTTTACAATCCATATTACTATTACTAGCGTTATTATTAAAAGGATGAATAAGAGTGTCCACGTATTAATTACAGACGTTAAAACTTGAATTGAAAAGTCTCGTTCCATAAAAAGATTTTTTGGAAAGAGAATAAGTGAAATATAGATAAAAAAATTGTGAAAAAAGGTTCTCAATCGGACAAAAATTGAAGAACCATACATAGCTCCCTCCCAGACATCATTCATTTTATCGAATTGAAGAAATGTGGTTCGGGCAAATAAAAAACCCATTCCTATGAGAGAAAGAATAACAAAAAGATATATATTTTTTTTAGTACGATAATTTTTAAAAATAATAATGATCCAAAACATAATACCAAGAGTCATGATCCCCAATTCTTTTGAAAGAAGGGAAAAAATAAAGAAAATAATACTAAGTATTATTTGTTTGTTGGTTCTTGGTTTTTGGATGAAAAACAAAAGGGATAAAAACATGAAGCATGAAAAAAGAGCGTCAGATAAACCTGAAATATATGTCACTGACTCGGTTTGAATAGGATGAATAAGGAAGATGAGAGTAATGATAAAAGGAATAGAGATATGAGTTTTGTCATTATAGACTACGATCCGGGATCTACTTAACTCTAGTAAAAACAAAAACAAGAGAACTGCGGCGGATATATGAAGAACTATTCCAACTAAGTGAAAAACGAACGGGTTTAATCCAGCAACTTTGTATATCAAAGCATAAACAGTAAACTGAATCGGCCGGTAATAGTTGGACATTTTACCCCTTCCTTCAATAGCGTTTCTTGTAAAAAACTTATCTATTTGAAATGTTTTGACATATTGATTTTGGGTTATAAAATCTTCATCATCCCAGATGAAGTTCCCGAAAAGGGAAGGAAGATAGGCAATAAAACCAATAAAAATGAGGAGAATAATATATTCTTTTATTTTCTGTTTATAATCCATACATTAATTGTATCATTCACATACATTCTTTAAGAAATACTACTATGTAACATTACATAGTAGTCCCCCTGTTTACCTTCAATGTGAGTTACCAATTACAATTTCATTTTTCACCCTATTTTAAATTGTCCTTGCACCTTCGAGGTGAAAAGGGAGAGAAAGAGGTAGAGATTTAAAATGTAAGATGTTATGATAAATACATGTATGATGCGGTAAAACAAAATAAGCAGTTTTGGAATTATCTTTCCCAGACACAGCGTGATCTTATTTTAGAAGGTAGATACCTCATGTATGAAGTTATCAAAAACCATGCGTATCAGTTTAAAGATTATTCATTTTTAGTGTTTCCTTTTGCTAAAGCATATGAAGGTTTTTTAAAACAGCTTTTTAAAGATGTTAAATTTATTTCTCACCTTGATTATATTTCCGATCATTACCGTCTTGGAAAAATGTTATCTCCGAATTTAGTTGGAAAATTGAGGGATCGATCACTTTATTTACAAATTAAAAACACCACTTCCAAAGATTTAGCAGACCGAATTTGGGCAGGTTGGAAATTGGGAAGAAATCAGATTTTTCACTATTTTTCACATAATACAAAAGCAGTAACCTTTGCGTATGCAGAAGTAATAATTGAAGAACTATTTAAAATAATGGAAGATTCATATGTTAAATTATTATCAATGCATATTTGTAAAAAACTTGAAGGATATAATCAGGTTGTTGGTTGATGGTAGTTTTTCAATCGTCATTGGTTTTCGTCATTCTGGCACCATACACGATTGTTTATCCTGAACAAAATTGAAGGATCCAGAATCTCTTATAACGATTTCTGAATCCTTCGACAAAGCTCAGGATGAATGCGCCCCATAGGGGCTTACCAGAATGACGTAGTAAATATAATATTATAAGTCTAAAATTTATGAAAGGATTAACAACAAAAAAAGTAGAAGCTTTATTAAAGCAATACGGATTAAATGTTCTTTTGGAAGGAAAGAAAAAGAATATCTTAGTTAAATTTTTTGAACAATTTAATAACTTTTTAACGATTCTTCTTATTATCGCTTCTTTTTTGTCATTTATTATAAGTGAGCCAATTGATGGAGGTCTTATATTATTAATTGTTATATTAAATGGTTTATTTGGTCTGTATCAGGAAGCAAAAGCTGAAGAATCGATACAAGCGCTTAAACAAATGACTGTTACAAAAGTTCGAGTAATTCGGGATGGTGTAGAAACAGAAATTGACAGCAAATATATTGTTCCTGGTGACATTATTTTTATTGAGGAAGGAGTAAAAATTTCAGCTGATGGATCCATTGTTGAATCTATGAATCTTGAATTAAATGAAGCGGTGCTTACTGGAGAATCCCTTCCTGTTCCTAAAAAACTAGCTGATCTAATCTATTCCGGTACGATTGTTTCTAAAGGAAGAGGACTGTTTGAGGTAAAGTCAACCGGTATGCAGACCAAATTTGGACAAATTGCACATAACCTT
>PFLI01000146.1:1981-14059 GCA_002785065.1 Candidatus Roizmanbacteria bacterium CG_4_10_14_0_8_um_filter_33_9 | reverse complement strand
TTTTTCTCTTTTTATTTTTTTCATCAGAATTTGATACGTTATTTCTTCTCATACTCTGTTATATATTTTTTAAATAGTTCTCCTTTTTCTATATAATTTTTCCAAATACTATAGCTTGGAGAGGCTGTTGAAAGAAGACAAATATGGTCTTTTTTTGTATATTGAAATGCAAATGAAACTGCTTCGTCCATTTTACTAGTTTTTAATATATTAAAGTGGATATCAGTGTTTCTTTTTTTTAAAACGTTATACATTTTTTCTCCAGATTCTGGGAAAAAAACTAGATTTGTAATCTTATTTCGCACGATACAATTCATTAATTGTTCGAAATCGTATCCCCTATCTTGTCCCCCTAATAATAAAGTATTAACTGTCTTCAAACTTTCTATTGCAGCTATGGTTGACTGGGGAGTTGTTGATATTGCGTCATTAAAAAATAGAATTTCTTTGTAAACGCCCACTTTCTCAAGACGATGCGGTAATGGTTTAAACGTCTTAATAGCGTTACGAATCTGTGAATTTGTAATACCAAGTTCTTTTGCAACCGCATAAGATAAAAGTATATTTTCAACATTGTGCTTACCAATTAGCTGAGATTCTATTCTATCCAACAATAGGTTACTTACGTCAACTTTTTTTATACTAAGATCTTTAATCCATTCAGTTATTTGTTGGTACTTGCTGTTAAAAAAAACAGTATTGTTCGATATAACACGAGAAAGAATGTTTCTTTTAGAAGCATAATATAAATCAACCGTACCATGATAGTTCATATGTTCAGGAAATAGGCTGGTTATTACAACAAAATGAGGAGAATAACAAATATCATCTAGTTGATAACTTGAAAGTTCCATTACAATGATATCGTCTTTTCCGATTGAAGACATAAATAATTCAAGTGCCGGTTTTCCAATGTTACCAACCAAATGTGCTTTTTTACCTGAAGCGACCAAAATGTGATGAATCAATGAGGCGGTGGTACTTTTTCCTTTTGTTCCAGTTACTCCTATTATTGGATTTTGAATATTGGCAAAAAAAATATTAGTAGCTGTTGTATAGGGAATATGTATATCAGATTTGTTAACACCCGGACTTTTTATTACCAGATCGTATTCATATTGCACATCGAGATAGTTCAACCTATCGTTTTTATCAGTAATTCCGATCACTGCATTGGAAACATTTTTTTTCAAAAAAAGTTCAGTAGATTTTCCTTCAATCCCGTATCCCACAATAAGTATTTTTTTATTCTTTAAATTATCAATCTTCATATATGTATTTGAGAAACAATAGATCTAAATTCTTTCGGTATCGTATTTGTATCCTCTTTGATCAATAGGTTGGATATAAGTTGATCCGGTTTTGAGATTTTAGATAAAACTTCTTTTTCAAAAAGTTTCATAATCACATCGTTCTTATAATCTCCGTTTTTATAACTTAAATAAAATGCCATATTAATCTCTTCGGGTATTCCAACACATTCAAATGGTTTAATATCTTGGATTCCCCATAACTGTCTATACAATGTTGACAATGTTGCATCTTGAAATAAATTACTATTAAAAATAGTAAGAACAGTTTTTTTGGGTAAAAATGCAGCTAACATACCAAAAATAAATGCACATTTTGGACACCGATTACACCAAATTCTCGAATGTGTAATATATTCTACTTTGTAGTTTGTATTGCAACTTGAAAAATAAGGAAAATATTGTGGATAAGAGCTAAACATTTTAATAATAGCGAATTCTGAAAATGGACGAAGAAGCGAAAAATATGCAACACTTGGAGTAATAAAATCTTTTATATATGTCTGGAAAAGTTTCTCAAATTCAATACTTTTACTCCATTGATGATTAACTTCTAACCCTAAATATTTTGTATTCCCAAAATTTGCACTTTTTTCATTAGAAACAATAAAGTATTTATAATTGTATATAAGACATGTAAAAACGCCGATAAATGCATTTATAGCAGAGATGGGAATATGACCGTTTGGTATATTTCTTCTTTTGTTTTTTTCGAAAACTCGTGTATCAATTTGTCGTTTTATTTTAATAGTTGGGTAACGAAAAAAATTCATCATCCGATCAATTGTTGGGTATGAATGATTTGATTCTATAACTAAAGATGTAAAATCTTTCTTTAATTTTTGCAATAACTCAAACGATACTAGTGAATCTTTCCCACCTCCTATTCCTAATAGCGATCTATTAGATCTTTCTAATATTGTTGAGGATTTTTCAACATTTTGAGAATAAGGAAATTTTATTAAGCCGCGAAAATCAATGCTATTACGATAAAAAAATTCACCCAATCCTTTTGTATAGACGGCATTCCAAAAATCGGCCTGCGCCTTATTCAATTCACCTGATTTAACCCTAATATTAGACGTAGAAAACATTTTATAATAGCTAATCCCCAGTATTAAATGAAGAGAAAATAGAACTTTATCTAACAATTGATTGGGGATTTCAGGCGGAATTGGACTTGGAAGCAGTATCTTTTCTTCAAAAATCTCCGATTTACTTGAAGAATAAATCCCTTTATAGAAAAAAGATATTTTTGTTCTGTTTAAGGCTATTTTAAAAGCAGAAAATTCAAACTCGTTTGTTACGTTTTGCATAGGTAGATTATACCGAATTTGAAGGAGAAATAAGAGGTTATTTCATAAAAGCAACCATTAAGCCAATAACACTAAATATTATCGACACAAGCCAAAGCCTCATAACAACTTTTGGCTCTTCCCAACCTCTGTTTTGAAGAAATAAATGAAAAGGTGCTACAAGGAATGCTTTACGTTTTAAAAAGCGCTTAGATAATAGTTGCAATAAAGAGCTTCCGATTTCAATCACGAAAACACCTCCGATTATAGGAAGAGCAAATGCTTTTCCCAAAATGAGTCCGATTACCGCAAAAGTTGCCCCAAATGAAAGTGCGCCTGTATCCCCCATAATAATTCTGGCAGGGTAAATATTAAAATAGAGGAAAGCAACTAATCCACCTAACCAAACTCCAATAAATATAGATGTAGGAACATCAATTATCGAACGGGCGACTACCCAAAAACAAGTAACAGCTATCATGAGTATTCCTACTGCAAGACCATCTAAGCCATCTGTAACATTTACCGCATTTGCAAAAGAAACAATAACAAAAGCAGCAAAAGGTATATAAAAATAAGAAAGTTTGTATACTCCTAAAAAAGGAATATGTATAATGTCTATCTTTAAATCATTAAATAACCAAACACTTACAATAAGAGCTAATATTACTTCTAAAATCAATTTATGTCGTAACCGAAGGCCAAAAAAATCATTTTTTTTCCACAAAAATATTTTACTCAAATCATCGTAAACGCCTAAAAGTGCAAAACCGATAAATGCAAATAATATTATTTTTATTTCAGAAATAATTGAAGGATAATTTGATTGAAGAGGAATTTTGAAAACAACAAATAACAATAAAAACATTGCATATAAAATAATAGACATGCCAACTACAATAATACCCCCACCTACAGGAGTACCTGTTTTATGACTATTGAATTTATCAAAAATAGGGGTGGGTTTATTAAAAGCATCTTTTGTTGTTTGGGAAGCTCGTTGAAATTGAATAGAATATAAAAAATTAATAAAAGGAACTATTATGAAGAGATGAGATAAGAATGAAATAAACGTTGCAAAAAAATATAATGACATGCCTGATTAAAATAATAAAATAAAAATTTTAGGAATAAAAATTATCCCTGCGATAATAAATGCACCAATAGCAAAAAAAAGCATCGCACCTGCAGCAATATCTTTAACATTTTTGAGATCATTTCTCCATTTTGTATCGATCGCATCTGCGGTTTGTTCGATCGATGTATTAATCGTCTCAATAGCTATTCCTACGGTAATAAGAATCAAAATGATCAGAAATTCATAATGTTCAATTTTCAAGATAAAGCCTGCAATCATGGATAAGAAAGATAGAAAAAAGTGAATTCGATAATTTGGTTGAGTTTTGAATGCCCATACTAATCCGTCAAATGCGTGGATGAAAGAAATTGTATGTTTTTTCATTTTAATTTATTCTGTATAATATTCATGATAACACGCGATAGAGCAAAACTGTTATGTCGAAGTATACTTCGAGTAAGCATATCTGCCTTATTCTGAATAGTTATCGCTCTATCAACTATATCTGCTTGGATTATTTTATTTTTTGATAATGTAAGATTATTTATTACAGACTCTTCTAAATGATCATGGTACCAATTCACAATATTTTTAGGAACTTCTCCGTTATTGATTACTACCCAATCAGGCTCTCTTCCTAAGTATGACTTAAGTTCGTCTAAGTGATCAGATGCTTTATAATGGGTCGTTTGGCCTTTTTTTGTCATTAAATTCATAATATAAACAATTTTTGCTCTCGATTTACTTATCGTTTTTGCAACTCTGTCAACTAACAAAATCGGTATAATGCTTGTATACAAATCGCCTGGTGAAATAATTATCAGGTCTGATTCTTTTAAACGTTTTATCGCTCGAGGATTTGATTGAATTTTTGGCTCTAAGAATGCTCGAATAATTTTACTATTTTCTTTAATATTATCATCGATATATCCTTCTCCTTTTAGTATTTTTCCATTTTTATATTCGACACATAAATGTGTTTTATTAATTGTCACGGGAATTACATCGCCTTTTGTTTTAAGTACATAACTTACGGTTTGAATTACCTCATAGTAATTTGTTGAAACTTTTTCAAGTGCAGATAAAAAAATATTTCCGAAATTATGTCCAGCAAAATCTCCTGACTCAAAACGGTATAAAAAAAGTCTTCTCCAAAGATCAGGGGCATCAGAAAGTGCAACTAAACACTGCCTTAAATCACCTGGAGGCAAAACACCTAGCTGATCTCTTAATCTTCCAGTTGAACCTCCTGAATCGGTCATATTAACTATAACGCCTAAATCTATTTTTTCATCTTTTAAACCCGACAAAACGACATATGCTCCTGTCCCTCCTCCAATTACTGTAATTTTTTTCATACTTTTTTTAAACTCCCTTCAAAAAATAACCCGTTGTCTGGAATATCACTAGTAACTTTTTCACCAGGACCGATAAGAGAATTTGTTCCTATTTTAATACCAGGAAAAATTACACTATTTACTCCGATTTTAGTTCTTTTTCCAATAATCGATCCGAACTTTCTCATAGTTGAATTTACTTTTTTTCCTGAAACTGAGGAAAAAATGTCTTTTTCATCAAATCTGAAGTTTGCAGTAACCGCACCCGCTCCCATTAAAACATTGTCAGAAAGAACTGAATCACCTATATAGTTTCTATGAAGAGATACTTTGTTTCCAATATAGGATCGAGCAACTTCTGATGATGAACCAATCAAACAGTTAGATCCAATATGGCTTTCTCTGATAAGTGAATAATCACCGATAACAGTATTGTCGCCAATATAACAAGGACCGGAAATTTTTGAATAATGTCCAATTTTGACGTTTTTTCCCAATACCACCTTTGAAGATACTGTCGCAGACGGGTCAATTGTAACAGATGTTAAATCATTAGCGCTTTCTTTAATCTGAAACAAAAAAAACTTCATAAGTTGTAATATGTTCCAAGGATATTTTAGAGCGTACCAATAATCTGAATACTGTATCCATTCAACCCTCCGCTTTGTTAACATCAGATTTAATCCGTTTTCAAACCAATCGTCTCGGTGTGTTTCAGTTTTTATTATATATGAGAGGAATTGATCGAAGTCCTTATAATAATCAATAACTAAATTAACTAAATCAGATGGAGTTTCTTGCGGAAGTGGTTTTTCTACGATAGAAATGACTGTATTCCCATCAATGGTAAGATATCCTCCAGGAAAATATGAATTTACTTTTTTTGCTATTAATATTACATCAATTGATCTATCTTGTGATTTTTCAATAATTTTAGAAATTATTTCAAAGTTAAAATAATCACTTGCATTTAAGATCAGTGCTTCGCCTTCCAATTTTCCTGAGCAAGACATCACTGCGCCCGCCATACCAGAATACTGTTTATTTTGAACTATATAGGTATGTAAGTTTTTAGTAACATCTTGTATTTGTGTTTTGTTTAAATCATTAACAACTATAAAAATCCTTTCACAATATTGAGACAACTGTTCTGTTAAATATGAGATAAATGATTTTCCAAGATACATCGTGAAGATTTTATCTTTTAAAGGCCATAATCTATCACTATTTCCTCCGGCTAAAATAATTCCATTTTTAATTTTTCTCATATATCGTGATTATATTTTTTTAATATTTCCTCCCAAACTTACTATTTTACTAACAAAATTTTCATATCCTCTCTCTAAAATTGAAACATTATTTATTATTGTTTCACCGCTTGTAATTAAACCGGTTAAAGCCAACGTAGCTCCAGCACGAAGATCTGCAATTGTTAAGACGCCATTATGAAGAGTTTGGGGGCCATATATTTTTATTGCTTGTTTGTAGGTCTTAGTCTTATCATATGTAAAATGATAATAAGAAGAAGGAGTTTTTACTTTTGGTTGAAAAAAATCAATTTTTGCTCCAACCTTTACTAACTCATTAACATAAGAAAACCTATTCTCAAAAACCCGTTCATGAATGATTGAAACACCGTTTGCTTGAGTCATCAACACAGCCCAATTTGGTTGCCAATCAGTCATAAATCCAGGATGAGGGTTAGTAATAATATGTGAAGGTCGTAAAGCTGATTTATAAAAAAAACGCCATGAATCATCTTTTATATATTCGACACCTGCTCCCACTTCTTTGAGTTGATTAACAAAACATGAAATATAATTTTCAGGTATAGAATGAATGGTTATGTCTCCTCTCGTTACAATTCCTGCAATGGCATACGTTACCGCTTCATTTCTATCTGACACAATGGAAAAAGGATTTTTTTGAATAAGTTTTTCAACGCCCCATATAGTTATTGTTGAACCTTTTTTTTTAATTTTTGCCCCACTGATGTTTAAAAAAAGGATGAGATCGTCAATTTCAGGTTCTAAAGCGCAGTTCTGGATAACAACAGAATCTTTACAAAAAACTGACATCATAATTAAAAGCTCCGTACCTGTATGAGATGGTTTAATAAATGTATATGTTCCAGTCGGTTTATGAGACATAAGAGCGCTGTAATATCCAGTTGAAGATTCATAGTTAACCTGAATCCCTAAAGCTTTTAAACCTTCTACAATACGATCAATAGATCGTGCACCTAATCTACACCCTCCAGGATTAGGTATATATGCTTTATGAAAACGGTATAAAAGAGGAGCAAAAAACATAAACGAAGTTCTAATTTTCGAAGCATAAAGAAAATCTAATTTATTAATGGACAAATTTTTTGAATCTATTTCAACCTCATTTGTTCCAACAAACTCCGCTTCGCCTCCTAATGAATGTATAAGACTAAAGATTTCAAAAATATCATTTATTCTAGGAATGTTTCGAAGTACTACTTTACCTCGAAAAAGTAAGGCGGCAATAGTAACTTTTAATGCCACGTTTTTTGCGCCTGACAAAAACACATCTCCTTTTAAAGGCTTTCCTCCTTTTATCAATAAAGAATCTTCCATTATGTTCTTTAAAATATATTAACGATGCATCTTATGTTAAATATTCTACCTCTTCCTTAAGTTCAATACCATATTTCAACTTTACTTTTTGTTTTATCAAAGAGACTAATTGTATCAAATCACATGGATCACTTTGAGAAGATTTCGTATTGACAATAAAATTTGCATGCTTTGTTGAAACTTTAAAATTACCAATAGAAACCCCCTTTAATCCTGACTTATCGATAAGATAACCTGCCGATTTAGTTTCAACATTTGCTTTTTTCCTTTCAATTTTAGATATGTTTTTGAAAAAACAACCACAAGTAGATACCCCAAAAGGCTGTGTCTTTTTTCGATAAATCAAAGACTGTTTTGCTCGTTTTTGAAGCAGAGGTATGCTCTTTTTTTTCAATCGAAAAACAATCTCTAATAAAATTTCTTTGGTTTGCTGAAGAAAACTATATCCATAAGAAAACTTAAAATAGTCTTTTGTTACTTTTTTTTCATTACCTATTCTATCGATTAAAACAGCCTCTACTAAACAATCGCTAACATATCTGATCGGATGCATCCATTTTGAATTCATATAAATTCCTCCTCCTATAGTTCCAGGCAATCCCATATGATATTCGAACCCTTCCCATCCTTTTTCAATAAACTCAGATACAAGCAATGACATTGGATATCCAGAGGAAACTCTAATATTAACTTCTTCGTCGGTTTCTGAAACAATCTCACGATAAATATACCGATTAACAATAACCAAACCTGAATAGGTAGATTGAGTGACCGTCGTGTTTGATCCTCCTCCTAAAACATAATAAGGAATATGTTTGTATGTTGCGTATTGTACTGCCTTGATTAATTCTTTCCTAGAAAATACCTCAATGTACTCATCTGCTTGAGATTTAATACGTAATGTGAGGTGTTTAAATATATTATATTTTTTTTTAGTTGTTATTTGTTTGTTTTTCATTTACATTTATTACTTCAATTATATCATCTTTTAGCTTGTAAATATCACCTGCACCCATAGTTATTACAATGTCTCCTAAACGTAATTGATGAGCAAGTTTTTCAATAATTTCTTTTTTGGTATTACAAATATTGACATTTGATAAACCCAATAATTTTACTTCTTTATTTAAGACATCAGAATTTATTTTGAAGTTTTTCGCTTCTTCCCGTGCAGATGGAAAGATAGGAGATACATATGCAATATCTGCATTTGATAATGCTTGAACTATCGGTGTTTTTAACGATTCTGTTCTTGAAAATGTATGGGGTTGGAAAATAATTACGATACGTTTGTCTTTAAAACGCATTCTAATGGCCTGAATAGTTGCATTTATTTCTGCAGGATGATGAGCATAGTCATCGTATAGAAGAATTCCATTCTTTTTATAAACAAATTCAAATCTACGTTTCACGGAACTAAAATTTTTTATTACTTTTTTTATTTGATATATTGAAAAACCAAATTCTAGCAATGCGAGAATTACTCCACCTGTATTGGATATGTTTTTATTGCCAAAAAGCGGGATTGAAAAAACACCAAGATTTTTTTTATTGTACGAGGCAGTAAAAGTCGTATAGAATTCGTTTGAATTAACAATCGTAAGTTGAAGATCGGAATTATCAGAAAATCCAAACGTCTTATATTGATTTCTATTTAATTTTGATAAGAGCGATTGAATATGTAAATCATCAGAGCATAAAAAAAGGTTATGCTGAGCAAAAAATGCTAAAAATGTTTTTTTAATATCATTTATATTACGATAAACGTCTGGGTGATCAAAATCAATATTATTACAGATAATATACTTAGGATGGTACATGAGTAGTTTTGGCCGCATGTCTCTTGGAGGCTGTAAACCGTATTCATCTGCTTCAAATATGAAGTATTGAGAATTTTTGTTATAGTCACCTCCATCTAAATCCTGAAAAGTAGATGTTCCTATGATGTACGAGGGCTTTACTTTTAATTTAGTTAAAGAATATGCAAGTAAAGAAGATGTTGTGGTTTTTCCATGACAACCACAAATTCCAACGGATATTGTAAACAATTTTCTTATTTCTTCAATCAATTCAGCTTGAGAAACAATTATCTTCCCTTTATTAACAGCATCCTTTAATATGGGATTTTCACTTCCATTATGAGCACCTGAATATACATAAACATCAGATAACTTGTCTTGAGAAAAAATAGGCAATTCAGTAACATAACTAATATTGTTTTTTTGCAACACTAAATCAGTGATAAATGTATCTTTGCTATCATATCCATTAATTTTTTTTCCCATTTTCTGAAGAATTAATGCAATATTTGTCATTGCAACCCCCTTGATTCCCAATAAATAATAAGTGTTGTATTGTAATAGGTTTTTCATAATTATTGCACAGTAATATACCCCATCATTTCTCCAAAAAGTTCGGAATTTTTTTTATAATCTCTTCTATATGAAAAAAAGTGATCTGAATTACATGAGGTGCAAAAAGGAAAATAATCGATATGAGTTTTATCAATTCCAGATTCTAATGCAAGTTCATAATTTAAACGTTCTAAGTTAAGTCTAAATTTTTGACCATGAGGTTTAAATGCAACCTTACTATATCGTTCCATTACTGACATAAATTCACCATAAGCGTCAACATCAATTTCATAACAGCATTGATTTATGGCAGGACCAATAATAATATAAATATCATTACTTTCCGACCCGATATTTTTTATATTTTCAATCATTTTACCCATAAGATTCTTTAATGTCCCACGCCAACCTATGTGAGCTGCTCCAATGCAACCAGTTTTTAAACTAAAATAAATAACAGGTAAACAGTCTGCAACACGAACAACTAATATTACGTTTTTTTCAAGTGAAATAACTCCATCAGACTCTTCTAATTGCTCTATTTTTGAATTATTATGCTGATTTGTATTAGTTATGTTCGCAGAATGAATTTGCTCTAACAATACCAATTTATTATTATGCAAATTATAGTATTTAAAATAATCTTGTATAACCGAAATCTTTCGACAATCTCCAACTTTTTTCGTAGTAAAACCGATAGATAAAGATGAACGTAAATTGGATAAAGAAGTTACATAAGTATCTTTTTGTGTATTTAAATATATCATTTTATACTAATTTTAATGATTTAACATATTCAATATCATTCCATACATATTCCTTATTACCTCTACATAAACTTTGTTCATGACCTTTTCCTGTAATTATTATTACATCATTTTTATTAGCTAAACTAATTGATTTATTTATTGCCTCATCTCTTTTATATATTATTGTATACTTTTTGTTATCACATTGTTCTAATAAGTTATACTTTTTAAACTTGAATCCTCTTTTTAATAATCCTTTGCCTATTTGTTCACAAATCTTGATCAAACTTTCAGTTCTGTAATCTTCTTCTGTCAATATAGTTATATCTGAATATGACCCGCTTGCATAACCCATTGAAAAACGCTTAGTTGCATCTCTGAGTCCAGCTGAACCAAAAACATGAATAAGTTTTCCTTTATGCTTAGTATTTATGTATTTTTTCTTTATACCTGTGAGCACTTCCGTGAGAGCTCGAGGAGTATGAGCAAAATCAACAATGATTTTAAAATCTTCATCATAAACCATCTCCAATCTTCCCTTAGGTAACTTAAATGACTTTATACATCTTGTAATTTGACTGCGAGAAATACCCAGCATTTCACATACACCAAATACTCCTAAATAATTGTATGCGTTATAGTTCGTTATATCAGTATAAATTGCTTGGTAGTTAATAGTATAATCGGCTTTTTGTTTTAAGCTAAACGTTCGTATTATTCCTCCTCTTGAAGCATTTAATAGATTAGGATATGATTCGTCATCTTTATTAATCAGAGTAATTTTTGAGAGTGATATAATTTTTGCTTTTGTTTCAATATATTTTTGATATGTTTTATGATAATCCAAATGCTCATGAGTTATATTCGTAATCAAGCTCACCTCAAATTCTATTCCCCAAAGACTATTTTGATCTAAGCGGTGAGATGTTGTCTCTAAAACAAAATATTCATCTCTGTTATCAACAGCCAAACGAAGAAGTTTTTGAATTAAAAAACTATTTGGCGTTGTCGTATGAAAACCTGTATCATATGTTCTTACTCCAATTTGTGCATAAACAGTGGAAATCATTGATACTTTTTTTCCGTTGTTTTTGAGAATGTGATAAATCAGATGAACAGATGTTGTTTTACCATCGGTGCCTGTCACACCTATTACCTTCAAAGAACGACTAGGAAAACCATACCACAGATTTGCAAGTATTGCTTGAAAAAAATGATACATGTTTTTGACTGTCTGAATCATAAGTTTTTTGTAAAATTTAATATCTTACTGTGGAGCAATATTATAATATACTATAAGTTCTTTTGCTATGTTAAAAAAAATTGGGGCCGCAGTCTCTGAACCCCATTGA
>PFLI01000146.1:0-1971 GCA_002785065.1 Candidatus Roizmanbacteria bacterium CG_4_10_14_0_8_um_filter_33_9 | reverse complement strand
GTTCTTTCAAAATTACTAGTGTTAAAAATTTTGGATTAGAAACAGGAGCAAAACCAATGAATGAAGCAATTGTTTTTGATGAATCATAATGTCCTTTTATCGCAACTTGTGCTGTCCCGGTTTTCCCACCGATCAAATAGCCTTTTGGTTTTGCCCAACTAATCTCCCCATTTTCTACTGTAGATTGTAACATTTTTTTAATTACTTCGCTTGTTTGTGTACTTAAAATTCTCTTAACTAACTTTTTTTGAATATTTCTAATCGTGCTATTATCGTTAATTTGCTTAACTACATGCGGTTGTAATAGTTGACCTCCATTAATTAAGCTTGCAAAAGCTTTGACCATTTGTAAAGGGGTTACTGCAATCCCCTGACCAAAAGTAACTGTTGCAAAATCAATTGGATACCAATTATTGAATGGTTTAATTTGATTAACAAATTCACCCTGCAAATCAATGTCAGTTTTTTTTCCAAACCCATAATCATTTAAATATTGATATATTTTTTTATTACCAAGTTTTTCTCCAATATATACCATTCCTACGTTTGATGATTTTTCCAATATCCTAGTAATTGAAATTTTTCCTTCGTATTTATTATTCCAAGTCTGAATTCGATATTCTCCAAACTGAAGAGGTCCGGTTTCATTATAGATGTCATTTGGTTTAATTGCTTTTTCTTCCACTGCTGCTGCCACAATTAATGGTTTAAATATTGATCCTGGTTCATATAAATTTGTAAGAGCTGAATTTTTGTAAAACGTCTCGTCAAATTTATAATACTGTTCTGCATCAAAATCAGGCAAGCAACTAAGACCAAGCACCTCTAAATTTAATGGGTCTACAACTATCACGCATCCTTCCTTTGCTTGATATGTTTTTATTGCTTTTTTTAATCTGTTCTTAATTATCATTTGTACTGCTTTATCAATTGTTAAAATTAAATCCCTTCCATCTTCAGCTTCAAGCATTTCTTGGGTCCCTGCAAATATTGGATTATTTGATAAATCTCTTTCAGATCGTAATAAACCCGGTAATCCAGATAAATCTTTTTCAAAATATCCTTCAACTCCAAAATATCCAACTGGATCATTTTCAGAATTTTTGCCAACAAAACCAATTAAATGAGCGGCTAATGACGCTTCAGGATAATATCTATAGCTTTCTTCTTCAAAAATAATACCCGGTTGTTTTAATTGAGCAACTTTGAGCATGGTTTCCTTTGGAAGAGCGGTTTTAATCAACTGCCATTGTTTAGTTGAGTCAATTTTCGCCTCAAGACTGGCGCTTTCAATTTGAAGTAATGGAGCAATTTTATTAATAAAGTCCGTCTTATCTTTAATTTTTGGAGGTTCAATTGCCAAACGATAAAGTGTCTGATTAACAGCCAATGGCTGTTTATTCCTATCAAATATCCTCCCCCTTTTGGAAGCAATCTTTGTTGTTCTAAAATAATTACTACGATTAGAATTTGAGGATATTTGGAAACTAATTAACTTGACAATAATAATCAAAAACACAAATAAGAAGGCTATAAAAAGTATTTTAAACTTAATCATATCAACGATTAAATGCCTGCTTTAAAACAGTAAGAGAATAAGCATGTGCATTTTTAGTATAACCCAATTGTGCTGCTTGAGAAGCTGCATACCGAAGTGAACTGGTGTCGTATATTTTTTTTTCCAATTCACTATTTTGTTTTTTAATGTTTTTAGTCTGGATTTCAAAACGATATATTTCACCACTTAACTTTAATCCGCTTACGATGATAAGCGCATTAACAATAATTAATATCAATAAAATACAGGGAACAAAATAATTAAAATATTTTTTCATGTGGGATTATTAGAAAAAACTCGTAATCGCGCACTACGTTCAAAAAAATAAGCAAGTCGATCTGCAACAATTAGTTTTTTATGCAGCTGTTTTAACCGATTTTTAACGATAAATTGTTTAACGATTCTATCTTCAT
>PFLI01000138.1 GCA_002785065.1 Candidatus Roizmanbacteria bacterium CG_4_10_14_0_8_um_filter_33_9 | reverse complement strand
CATTGATGAAATAATGAAAAATATCCATGTATGAAATTGTTTTTACACCACAATCACAAAAAGAACTAAGCATTTTATCAAAAGATGAACAAAAAGGATCTTAAAAAAACTATGCAATCCGTTGCTGATATCCTAAAAAAATTTAATCCTGTCAAAGATAAATATGTCTCCCGTGAGTTTCAGACCTTTGGAATTCATCTTTCGGAAAAACTTGGCGATACCAGACGGAAAGGCGTCTATATGAAGCTCGCCAAAACTATTCCCCGAGCCATCCTCGAAGAAGCTCTTCGCTTTGTGATTGATGCAAACGCCAGAAACAAGGCTGCACTTTTCATGTGGAAATTAAAAGAACTGGGTGCTTTCAAATCAAAAATCAAGGCGAAGGAATAGGCTCTTCGAGAAGTTTTAAAACATCCGGGAGGATTACGTGGCTTGAGTGACCTAAATCACCTGCCGCAATGACCTTACCCGACACAATCAACTCTTCCCAATTGTCTGAATGATAAAATATCATAATATCATGTTTTAATACTATTGGGTCTTTTGCAAGATATAAAATACGCACTACCACACCATCCTCATGTAATTTATGTAACGTTTCATTTGTTTTTCCCGTTAATAACCGAATAATAATTTTTCCTGCTTCTGTAAAATGACTAAAGTGAAGCCGTTGGTTTTCCGTTGGTTGTTTCTTATCTCTACGAACCGATTCTTGATGAAATTTCATGATAGAAGGCATTAATATCCTTCCTCTCATTATAAGAGCTTCTTCTAATAATCCTCTGTCTTGAAGCCCTATCGCATCATTTACAAATTCATCAGCATAACGCAAGTCGGCAAGTTTTTCGGGATGTAAATGAAGCAACGCTGCAATTTGTTCTGGTATTCCTTGCACCTTCGCAGGTTTCCAATCAGGAAACAATAGTTGCATTACCTCTGAAAATCCATCTATTTCTGGAGGATAGATAGCTAGCGACTCTATTCCTCTTCGTAGCGATGGCTTGAATTTTTCTCGGAGTACAGAATTATCGACAAATCGTCGCATAAACACGGCCATTCCCCTTGCGTCAGAAAATAATCCTGCCGGACTAATTAAATCAATTGATATATTGCCCCGATTTTGTTCTAGTATATGTTGATCAACTGCTCGCAATACCCGCATTGCTTCAACTGTACCCAAAGAATGACAAATTAATTTTATTTGCTCACCTTTCCGTAGTTTTTCCTCAATCTCTGAAGCGATTTGGTGTTTCCTCGGCTGAGGAAAATCTTTTGATAAAGCAGAAGCCAGTATTGTCACATTATCTTTTCCATACATCTCAACCATAGTTTGTCTGATGGGTGCAAGATGCGCAGAAGACATCATAACCCCACCAAAATAATATGCATATTTATGTTCAGGTTGTTTTAATTGTTCGCTATATCCTATTATCCCTTCACTTATCATACGTAATGATGACATTAAAAATATCCATAAGCCCAATAACCAATACTCCCAACCCCTTTTTCTTTTAAATAATCTATCTTAACTTGTGCCGACTCCTCATCCTCATACCACATAACATGTTTTTGATTTTCTGAATCAACATATTCTATCTTTTTTTCTTTAGAATTTGGAATTTGAGATTTATTTAGGATTTGCTTGTCCTGAGCTTTGTCGAAGGATAACTTAGAGTTTAGGATTTTCTTTATCTGATTCACTGTCACAGTCTCTGCTCTTTTAAGTGGAGTTCCTTGTTGATTCAAAGTCCAATTATACCCGTACATTCCAAAAATAACTGACAATTTTTCCGGTACTATTTGCAATGTATAATCTCTTATCATTTCTTTAAAATCATATCCCCATTTTTCTTTATCCTCGTAGGGAAAATTTGGTCCCGGTTCACCGTATGGCTTGGAAAAATCATAAGCCATAATCATTAGTTCATCACAGTTGTTTCCAATTGATTTGATATCAAATGGTCTGCTTCTATAAAAAACATCACCGTATATTATCACAGAAAAGTGCTTATAGTATCTATTTTCAAGTGTATATATTTTTTGTACAAATAGATTAACTTTGTTTGTTATATCGGTATTAAAAAGTCCTGATAATTCTAAATCAAGCGCCAATTCGGTAAACCCATTTTCGTTTACTAAATTATTTATTTCCAAAATAATTGTGTTTTGTATTTTTTCATTGTTTAAGATTTTTGTGTTATTTTCAGTATCCAGCATTCGAATCACCAGTGATTTTTTTCCAAAATAGCCTTTTGTTACGGCCTGAAATTCACTTAACTGCTTATACCCTATTTCGTTTTTCTGTGCGCCGTTTTCATCAACACCAATACCAAAATACATCAATCGATCATAGGCATCAATATCTTCTTTAGACTGTGGAAGAGCCCAATAGGGAATAAAAATTGATGAATTCTTTACTATAGACTTTTTTTGTATCATTTGCTGGCTTGTAGTACTTATCTGTATCGTCTCTAAATTACTATTTTTTGTTTTTAAACTCATTCTTATTCCTATCAAAAAAAGAATAAAAATAAGTAAAAGCAATATCTTTGTTCGAATCATATTGAAAGTATACCTTATACATCAATTGATATTTCTCACTTGACAAAAAAGAAATAATCTTTAATAATGAATTATATATTTATATTGAACTTAGTTGAAATATGAAAATTACTTTGTATACTGTTACTGAATGTCAGTTTTCAAAACAAGAAAAAGAATACTTATCTTCCCACAATCTTCCTTTTGAAGAAAAAAATCTTGAAATAAACCGTGATTTTTTAACAGAAATGCTTACTTTGTCAAACAATTTCGCAGGTACCCCAGTCACAAAAATTGAAAAAGATGATGGACAAATTGTAATTTTAAAAGGTTTTACTTTGGAAGAATTTGATAAAACCCTCGGATTTGCTGCTCAACCAGTAAATCCACCCCCAGTTCAATCAACTTCCCAACCTGTCCAAGAAACACCTTCTGAAACAGCATCTCAAACCCCTGTTTCTGAACCCACGCCCACGCCTCCTGCAGTTTATAACCCGGTACAAGAACCTGCTGTAGAAGAAGATATGCCTGCACCTGTTCCCCCACCAGCTCCAGCTATAACACCAGATAATAATCCCGCTACCCTACCTACAACACCATCACAACCCCCTCAACAACCACAAGCTCCTGAATTATCAAATCCTATGAATTCAGTTTTAAATAACTTACAAGATCAAGTCTCGGCTTCACCTCCTCTCCCAAATATCCCAGATCCAAAACTGTAAAAACACAAAGAATAAATTGCTCTTCATTATGTAGTACGTTATAATTGATTTGTTATTTGTAGATTTGTAATTTTAATCAAGGGGTGTCGTTCAACGGTAGGATTTCAGTCTCCAAAACTGAATATGAAGGTTCGACTCCTTCCACCCCTGCATGAGAAACTGTTTCCAAGGAACGAGAAAATATAGTTTCTTATGTTCTTCCGAAGCCAGAAGGACCAAGGAGGACTATTTTTGAAATCTAAATTCTCATCTTATCCCCACTGCATAAATATCCGGATACTTGTTGGTCTGCGGATTAAAGTTGGCAAGAATAAGGAGTCTTCCATCTGGGGCAACATCAACATAGTCAGATAAATACGGTCCAGAATATACTATTTGTTTATTTGTATTATCATATTCCATAATGGACAAATGTTCTCCATCATTTAAAATAAAATGGCGTGAATCAATATACCACATAACAACTGATTCTATTGGTTTATCTGGCTTTTTAACATATTGAACTTTAAAATTTTTATCCTCTTTTTTGTCATAAATATACAATTCACCCTCAACAAGATTCCTGTCTTCTTTTTCCTGATTTGTTGCAATAAGAGGAGGGGTGATAAAAGGAGGAAGATTTGTATTCGCTTTAGCTTGATACAGTAATTTTGTTTTATCTGGTGAAAATGAAACGACAGAGAAAGAATCTGAGGCTATTTTTCGAACTTCTGCTGGAAAAACTTCCATTATTTTTATCGCTTCTTTTTTATTTTCCTCATTCCAAGCGGTAATAAGAGATTCTTTAGAGTTTGTTACATCAAATAACTGCTGATTTTCTTCATCTACCGAGATAAAATACGACACACTACTATTCTCGAGTTCAAAATCAATAATTGCCTCTTTAAAGTCAGGGGAAAATGTGGTTGTTGTTTTTGTAAAATCAATCCCTAAGGGAAGATTTTTTTTCAAGACTAATAGTTTAAGTGGTGGGAAAAAGGAAAACGGTTTTTTATTTTGATCAAACAAGTAAATACCATCTTTTTCTTCAACACCGTTTTGTGAAAACAATAAAGACCGTTCTGTTTTATCAATAGAAATAACTTTTGCCAGTCCAAGATTGGTAAGAGGAGTTAGTGATGAATTGAGTGGGAATAGGTTCGCATCAGCAGAAACCACCAACTCTCCCTTTAATATGAATGTTTTTTTCCAATCAAAATATCCATCTTTCTTTATTTCAACTATATAAGAGCCTGGCGGCAATATAAACGTATTATCGGTTACACCTTTTAGTTCTCCATTAATATATACTTTAGCTGCTTTTGGTTGCGAAGTCGCCGCAATAATACCCGTTGGGCTAAATGATTTCTCTTTATATGAAAATCGATATCCTCGAGCATATGCCACAATAAATATAAAAATTCCGGCAAAAACAGAAAAAATGATTAATTTTTGAATTATTCTCATAAAATTATACTCCCACAGTCATTCTTAATCTAAAAACAAAACATCTTTTGTGATGAATTTAGATATGTCATCCCGAATTTATTTCGGGATCTTAATAATAAGATGCTGAAACCCTTACAGGGTAAACAAGTTCAGCATGACAACTAATAATTAATATCGCTGTCGTTATTCCTTTGCATTTTGAAAGCAAAGGGGGTATAAAATAGTATACAATAGTATTATAAATACTATCTCATATTATACAGTTTCTATTTCGAAATAGATGTTCTTCCGAAAAAAAGTTGGTATAGATTTGGGAACTGCAAATACACTCGTGTATATTGCAGGTGAAGGAATTGTTTTAAATGAACCAACCGTCGTTGCTTATTCTTTGGAAAATAAGCAAGTCCTCGCTGTTGGTGATGATGCAAAGGATATGCTAGGTCGCACACCTGGATCTATTGTCGCATCACGCCCGATGAAAGAAGGCGTTATAGCTGATTATGGAACTACTTCTGCGATGATTGCATATTTTCTGAAAAAAGCTCTCCACGGTCATGTTTTATGGCCTGAAATTATGATTTCAATTCCAGGTGGAGCATCGCAGGTTGAAAAACGAGCCGTAGTGGCAGCCTGTAAACAAGCAGGAGCCGCAGATGTATATTTAATTGAAGAGCCACTCGCCGCTGCAATTGGAGCAAAAATCCCCATTTCTCAACCCTCAGGTCATATGATCGTCAATCTAGGAGGTGGAACTTCTGAAATTGCAGTAATTTCACTTGGTCAACTCGTTGCGTATAAAACAGTTCGTGTTGCTGGTACTAAGTTTGATGAAGCTATTGTTCAACAGCTTCGAAAAAAATATAATTTAATTATTGGTGAGAGAACTGCTGAACAAATTAAAATGCAAATAGGTAATGCTCATATTGAAAAGGTGTCTGACTATAAAGAACGCACAATGGAAATAAAAGGAAGAGATTACCAAACAGGACTTCCCAAAATAATGATGCTCGGTGAAGAAATTATTAACGAATCATTTCAAAAACCACTTAAACTTATCCTTGAAGGAATAAAAGAAGTTCTTTCATTAACTCCTCCTGAATTATCGGCCGATATCGTCGATAAAGGAATTGTTCTTTCTGGTGGAACGTCTCTTCTTACAAATATTGATAGATATATTACCTACTTTATAAATGTCTCTTCTTTTGTAGTCGAAGAACCACTTTTTTGTGTCATTAGAGGTGTCGGAATGGCAATTGAAAACCTCAGCAGTTATAAAGAAGCAATTAGATAATTGTAATAAAGTCTTTTGCAACAATCCAAAACAATTATTATCTTATAATTTATTACTATATTTTATTTGTTTATATATATTTAAACGTACGTAGTTAATATATAGTTATATAAAAGTCTTATAGTAAATTACTACGAAAATATCTTATTTATATATAAAATACTCAAAAAATGTCTATATGATAATATTAAATAAGATCAACTTATTTGAACAAAATAATAATTTACTTGTATATTACCTTTTAGTGTTAGTACTTGTAGTATAATTAGATTATGAATAATATTCAATTATTAGGAATCTCAGTACAAAATAATTCTTTTGATAAAATCCTATATACTTTGTCAAAAAACATACCACCAAAAGAGTTTTTTCATATAGTATCGATTAATCCTGAAATACTCGTTGAAACACAAAATAATAAGTTATTCACAAAAGTTGTCAATACAGCCCAAATCAATATTATGGATGGAATAGGGACTGCTCTAGCAGTCCGTATCCTTTCAGGTAAACCAATTAAGCGCATAACCGGAGTTTACCTTATGGAAAAACTCCTCGAATACGCAGGAAAGAATAGCCTTAGAGTAGTCCTTATAGGCGGAACTACAAATTTA
The DNA here is from genome assembly GCA_002785065.1 of Candidatus Roizmanbacteria bacterium CG_4_10_14_0_8_um_filter_33_9. GTDB lineage: Bacteria > Patescibacteriota > Microgenomatia > UBA1406 > GWC2-37-13 > UM-FILTER-33-9. Next base: position 7,677 of record PFLI01000138.1, on the reverse strand, counting down.
GCACTGAGCATTGCGAAGTGCTACCAAAAAAAGTATCTAAAAGCTAAATTTATCGGACTACAGGCTATAAAAAACATCAACAAACCGACCAATCAAGAAATTAAGCATATTTTTTCAATAGTGGCTGATATAAGGCCCCATTTTGTATTTGTTGCCTTTGGTTCTCCTTATCAAGAAATATGGCTTTGGAATAATAGAGCAATCTTTTCTTCTTCTATTTGTATGGGAGTAGGTCAAGGGTTTGATGTATTAGGGGGTCGGGTAAAACGCGCGCCTTCTTGGATACACAATAGTGGATTTGAATGGCTGTATCGTTTAGTCACTCAACCGTGGAGATGGAAACGTCAACTTAAGCTTCCTCTCTTTATCGTTCTTGTTATCAAAGAATATATATATGGACGCTTATCCCACAAAAACAGTTGAGTTAGGAATTAAAAAAGTCATCCGATACTATCATTTTTTTGATTATGCCCCTTCTTTTAACCTTATTTACTTATTCTTCCCATTTTATATATCTAAAAGGGAGCTGCACAACTTCCTAAATCGAATGACAAACAACCATAACCTCATATCACATACTCAAAATCGGAAAAATATGAAAATAGAGCATCTTAACAATACTTTTAACATTTGTTATTTGATATTTGATATTCCTCTATATACTCTCCCCCAGTATAGTATATCAATACAAAAACAAATGAATAAATATCAAATAACAAATGTTAAATTTCAAAAAATACAGCCCTATATCAAGCTCCTTTCAAAAATCCCTTTGGTTATAATGATAGGTATTACCGGCTCAGCTTCAATGGGTAATTGTAAAAAAAACGACGATATTGACCTTTGTGTCATCACGAAATCAAAAAGCCTATGGATTACTCGGTTTATCTGTGTTGTTATTGCGAAAATGATGAATTTGTACGGAAAATACATTTGCTTGAATTTATTTTTCGATGAATCAGATTTAACCATACCTCAACAAAAACAAACGATTTATATAGGTCATGAACTTTTGCAAATGAAACCAGTGGTGAATAAAAATAATACTTACGAACAGATGTTATCAAAAAATAAATGGATATATTCCCTATTCCCAAATGCATATTTAAAATCTCAAATGTTAAATGTTAAATGTCAAATGTCATACGTTACCCATTTTACGTTACACGTTACACAACTTATAGATAATATTTTTAAAATCCTCCAACTTTCAATTATCCGAAAAAATAAAACGTTTCTCTTGATAACCGATACACAACTTTGGTTGTTTAAGATGGATTTTGAGGCAAGATTACCACATAAAATAAGGTAGTAAAAATAAATCAGATCAAATAAACAATTAAGTCTCCTCGAATAACTATTTTGCTGCATCAACAAGAGTTTTTGGAGCTTCAGCCGGAAGAGCCATGAAACCAGGCGGAAATCCTCCTAGTCTAGAAAAAACCCATTGTAGATCCTTTACATAAACCCGTTCATTCTTCAAATCAGGATTAAATAATTTCCTACCAAATGGGTTGCGTCCTTCAGTGTCAAGTATGGCACTATTTCTCTTACCCGAATATTCTGCGAAATACTGAGGTCTTCCATGGTCTAATTTTCTTACTAAGGTATAAAGTATACTTCCTTTTTCTATATTTTTCATTAAAGTAACCGATGTAATTTCACCTATCCGAGATATGGTCGCATAAATATCATGTTGTGGGTTATTTTCACTAGCTGTTCTATCCTTTATAGGATAACCTCTATAATCTCTTCGAGAAGCGGCATCTCTTTCGGCCATAAGCGCTCTTGTAACAACAAACGCATACATCTCTTGCATTGATGGAGTATGCTTTATAATCGCCCCTTCTAAATCAGCTCGAGTAACTCCGTATTCTACTGCTTTGGCTTCGATTTCAGAAAAACGTTTTATATCTGCGTCAACCGGCTCTTGTGTAGCCTCTCTAAGACCTAAAATTGCTGGATCAAGTGTTGTTTCTCTACCTGTTGAGTCAGACATATTTTTTTAACCTAAATTTATTAAATAGTAAATATTATTAGTTTTAAATTTAAGTTAATATAATAATAACTAAAGTTAAAAACTATGTCAAGTATAAGTTGTATCCAACTTTGGTTGTTTAAGATGGATTTTGAGGCAAAAATGAAGAAGAAATTGATATAATGCATTTATATATTGGACGAGTGGCGGAATTGGCATACGCGTACGTTTCAGAAGCGTATCTCGCAAGAGGTGGGGGTTCAACTCCCCCCTCGTCCACTTAATAAGTGGAGGTTTACACTCCAAAGCATAAGCTAATCTTTACAGTGTTCAACTCCTCTCTGCGACACAGGTTTTAGCAAACAGATAAATACTGTTCATTCGTGGGGGTTTATACTGTAAAGCTATTATCAATTTTCACAGTGTTCAACTCCCCCCTCATCAACTTATAGGTTCGTGTATAATAATACAGTTATCACTTGTTAACGATTCTAATGGAGGGTTGGCTGAGCGGTCCAAAGCGAGGGAGTGCTAATCCCTTGAGTCGCAAGACTCGCACAGGTTCAAATCCTGTACCCTCCGCACGGAAAGCCGAGCTTAAATATTCAACCCTTGCGAAAATTGAAGGAGATTTTGTAAAAAAGCCGGGTGTTCAAATGATAGTAAAGATTGCCAAAGTTCTTGGTGTTTCTGTTGAAGACTTATTGAAATGAAAATATGAAATACATTGACCTAACACATACGTTTGACGCCCAAATGCCCGTGTATCCGGGCGATCCAATTCCGGAATTCACGCAAGTAGCTGACCTACACAAAGAGGGCTATACCGACTATCAAATAAAAACTGGAATGCATGTCGGAACGCACATGGACGCGCCTCTCCACATGCTAGAGGGCGGCAAACGGCTTTCTGATATTGCTGTTGAGAAGTTTCTCGGTAAAGGTTGTTTGATTGACGCGAGAGGCGCGTCAATCGTGAATGCTGATTTTCTTGAAAAAAGCGGTGCGAAGAAAGATGACATTGTATTTGTGATAACTGGTTTCTCCAAAAAATATCGCGAAGCAGAATATTACGAAAAATTTCCAGAAATTGGAGAAGATTTCGCTAGCAAAGCAATCGAACTTGGCGTCAAAATAGTTGGTATGGATACGCCAAGTCCCGATAGACCGCCGTTCAAGGTTCATAAACTCTTGCTTGGAAAAGAAATTCTAATTATCGAAAATCTTACTAATTTAGAATCACTGGTCGGCGTCAAGGACTTTGAAGTTTTTGCCTTGCCAGCGAAGCTACACACTGAGGCCGCGCCAGTGAGAGTAATCGCAAAAATCAAATAGCAATATGAGCAAGAACGCGCTTATCGTCATAGATGTTCAAAACTATTTCGTAAATGAGCATACAAAGAGCATCCCCGAAAAGATTGCTCAATTTATTGATAAGAATAAATTTGATTTTTTGCTATTTACAAAATTTGTTAATCGCGAAGGATCGAATTATTTCAAGTTGTTGAATTGGAAAAAGTGTCTCGGTTCGCCTGATACCGACATCCATCCTGCGCTTGAAAAATTCGTAAATGAAAGCAATCTTTTCGAGAAAGCAAGTTATTCAATTTTCAAATCGAATGAATTTGCTAATTTTATAAAGCGCAATCAAATTACAAAATTGTGGCTTTGTGGTATAGATATTGACGCTTGTGTACTTGCTTCCGCCTTTGACGCGTTTGACTTAAATTATGAAGTCGAAGTGCTTACTGATTTATCATTAAGCCATTCTGGAGAGCAGCTAGACAACGCTGCTTTAGAAATTATCAAGAAAAATTTAGCAAAGAAAGAATTTGCCGCCAGAGTTAAAATTCAGTAGAATTTTAATGAAAGCCGCCAAAGAAAAACTTGAAATTGTCCTTTCCGCTCCGGTTCCCGCCTTCACTTTTCAGTTTCGGTCGGGCAGGCAAGGCGAGGCGGGCGGAAGGGGGGTGTGGGGGGGAATTCCGCCCGCCGAGCCCGTTAATGAAATCAGTTCGGATATTTTCAAACAGACACCGCATGAGAGATATATATAAAAAAACATTAAATATTTTAATATTTCTTTAAAAAATCCCTATACAATTTTTCAATCTGCCTGTCATTTATTTGATGATAATGACCTCGATGAGAAAGAAGCGCTCCTGAAAATGTTTTGGGAATATGCATAAGTTCATGAATAATAGTTTTTATTTTTTCACGATCGGAAAGTTTATCGAATTTTTTTGCAATAACTTCAATAATATAATGAGGCTCTATACCAACTACTTCTTTAAATAACCGCGCCATCCCCCAAATCCGGGCATATGCACGTGTTTTTGCATCAAGGGAGCGAATACAATGAATATTTGAGGCTTTTATGTGGGTAAAAGAAAGTTGTTCTATAAGAAAATCAACCTGTTTTTTTATATCCAGTGCTTTAATATATTTCATAGTTTTTAATTATTTGGTTAACGGGTTAACGAATTATATATTATCAATCCGTTAACTTGTTAACTCTTTAATCCTTTAATTTACTGGTGTGTTACGCTTGACAAACGCCTCAAATTCTTATTATAGTAAAGTATTAGAGAAATCTATTATCAATTTTATTTTTCGTATCCGTATTTTTTTGAAAAAGAGCAACTTACCGGGCTTTTTTAACAAGAATATATTTATTTTAATAGCCGTTTTATTTGCGGCTTTCTTTTATATTTCTCCTGTTTTAGCACAAACCGGTTGTGCAACTCCTCAATCATGGAATAAATTTTTGTATAAATTTCAAGGAAACTGGTCTGATGCGGTTGTAACTTCTGACGGAACCACTTTATATGTGGTCAATTCTAATTACTCCCGTATCGAAGAATATACTATCACTGCGAGTCCCTTTGCTCTCGCATATGTACGCGATTGGGGAGGATTTGGAGTATCAGACGGTAAGTTAAAACAGCCTCAGGGAATTACTATTGATTCAGCTGGAAATATATATGTTGCTGATACGGGAAACAACCGTATTCAAAAATTTACCAGCACTGGAGTATTTACAGCAGCATGGGGAATCGCTGGTACAGGTAATTTAGAGTTTAACAATCCTACAGGAATTACAACAGACGATACATATTTATATATTGTTGACACGGGCAATAACAGAGTGCAAAAAATTACAGTTGGAGGAGTTTACACCGATAAATGGGGCACTTTAGGTTCTCTAGCAAGTCAATTTAGCAATCCAAAGGGAATCTTAAAATACTATGATGGAGCAAACACATATTTGTATGTTGCTGATACGGGAAACAACCGAATTATGCGTTTTAACACAGATGGAACACCTACCACCCTTTATCCTTATTGGGGTTCATATGGAGTATCAAATGGACTATTTAATCAACCACAGCGCATAGCTGAAGATGGAAATTATGATATATATGTAACTGATACAACAGGACGAGTACAAAAATTCGACCAACAAGGTACTTTTAAGTTAGTTTTCAGTCCAACAAGCGGTGACTCGGGTATTTCTGTTGTTTCAAGCATTACTGCAAACGGAAACACCATATACCCCATTATTCCCTTTACTCAAATAAGCAAATACTCAACATCTGGAAGTTTTGACTCAAAAGTAATTTCAGAAATCCAACAGCCAATTGATATTGCGCTTGATTCATCAAATAATTTTTATATCAACAATAATCATACGCAAACAATCCATAAATTTAACCCATTATTCACCCCACTTGCAGAATGGTCAGGTTCACCTTCATTTTTAAACCCTATGGGAATAGGTGTAAACACAGGCGGTGAAGTTTGTGTTTCAGATACAGACAATAATCAAGTTGAAGTATTTGACAGAAATGGTACTTGGGCAAGAAACATTACTCCCATCCCTACCATAGGTGCATTTTCCGGACCTAAAGATGTAGCTAACGAAGCAACGGGAAAAATGTATGTAGCAGATACTGGTAATAATAGAGTTGTAAAGTTTTATCCGAACGGAGACTTTATCTTGAGTTTAGGATCTCCTACTCCTACTCCGGAAACAACACCTGGTCCAGGAACTCCAACTCCAACACCTCCAGGAGGATCATTTAATAATCCGTATGGAATAACCGTTGATCCATATAATAATATTTATATTGCTGATACTTCATATCATCGAATACAAAAATTTAATGCAAATGGTGATTATTTAGGTATGTGGGGAGAATTTGGATCGGCTGATGGAAAAGCACAACCACAACTGGATAGCCCGCAGGGAATGGCTATTGACGCATCAAATAATATTTATGTTGCAGATACAGGAAATAACCGCATTCAACGGTTTGATAGTTCTGGCGGAAACCAAGTTTGTTGGGGAGAATATGGAACGGGAGATGGACAGTTTAATATTCCTCGCAATATTGCAGTTGATTCAGTAAATCGTATTTATGTAAGCGATATTTCTAATAAACGCATCCAAGTATTTGGCACACCAGGAACATTTGCATCAGTTAGTATTTCGCAAACAAATGGAACAAACGTTACAGAAAGCGGGACCATTGATTCTTATTCTGTAAAATTAACTACTCAACCTTCCTCAAATGTAACTATTACGATTACACCGGATACACAAAGTACTATATCCTCTTCAACTCTTACGTTCACTCCATATAACTGGAATATAACCCAAACTGTTACCGTCACCGCAGTACATGACTTTGTTGCCGAAGAAGATCATACCTCAACAATTACCCACACGGTAAGCTCAAGTGATGCAACATATAATGGATTAGCCGCGGGAACCGTTATTGCTAATATTACAGATATTGATGTAGCTGGAGTTACGTTAGTAGAATCAGGTGGATCAACAGCAATTAGCGAGTCAGGTATAACTGATACATATACTGCTGTATTAACATCAAAACCAACTGCAAATGTAACAATAAGATTATCTTCAGATCAACAAGCAACAGCAAGTCCCTCATTATTGACATTCACTTCATCAAATTGGGATACCCCTCAAACAGTTACTGTTTCAGCAATTCATGATTATATTGCAGAGGGAAATCACTCTTCAACAATTACCCATACTGTTACATCTTCTGATACTTATTATGATGCAATCGCAGTTGCTTCAGTAACAGCATCAATTACTGATTCTGATACTGTAGGTCTTTCGATTAGTGAATCAAATATTGACCTTGTCGAAGGAGGATCTTCTGGAACATATACTGTTTCTCTTACTTCAAAACCAACAAAAACCGTTTATTTTGACGCAACCGGAAGCGCAGTTCTTACTGTTTCCCCTATCCTATTAACTTTTTTAGACACTAATTGGAATACGCCACAAACTATTACTGTTACTGCCCTACATGACAATATTATTAATGGAAACCATACTATACAAATTACCCATGGTGTACGATCAACTGATAGTTCATACAATGGAATTACCGCTGCTTCAGTTGATGTAGATATCACAGATATTGATACTGCTGGAATTATCCTTACCCAAACAAATGGAGAAACCGCAGTAACCGAAACAACAAGCGGAACATCCACCGATACTTATTTGATTTCACTTAATTCAAAACCAACCGCGAATGTTGTTTTGGATTTAACATATACCCTGGAGGCAACCACTGCAGCAACCAGATACACCTTTACTCCGCTTAACTGGAATACATCTCAAATTGCAACTGTTAGTGCAAAAAATGACGACATTG
>PFLI01000072.1:452-3323 GCA_002785065.1 Candidatus Roizmanbacteria bacterium CG_4_10_14_0_8_um_filter_33_9 | reverse complement strand
AACAAATGGCCAGCTAAAAGCCAAACTTAAAAGTATTTTAGAAATGGCTGAAAATGAATAACCGGCAATAACAAAGGGTTTCCTCTTTTGCAATTTATCGGAGAGCCAGCCGGAGACAACTTTCAAAATACTGGCGGTGGATTCGGCGATGCCTTCTATCAACCCGACAACCGCCACCGGTGCGCCCAAAACACTGGTGAGAAAAATTGGAACGATAGGATAAATCATTTCCGAAGCCACATCGTTAAAAAAGCTCACCAGCCCCAAAACAAAAACATTTTTTGAAATTCCAAATTTATTTTTCATAAAATTACGCTGAATTTAGTGTCACGCCACCTAAATTTTCAACTTTTTCCAATCACTCCAATCATACACCGATTTTTGATTTATCTTCCCCAGCTGTTGCTTCTTTTAATCGCAATATCGCCAAGAAGTTTTTGCCTTTTTGCCCGTCTGCCAGGGGCTAGCCCCCAAAACTTTTTGGCGGGACGGCGGGACTATTCAAAACTGGAAAGCGTTTTCTTTATATTTATCGATTTGATTAATCAACTTTTCAATTTCTTTAATTTTTTGGCGAATAATTTTTGGTGTTATTTTAACTTTTTTAAATTTAACATAGCCTTCTTGGTTATCAACAACAATTTTTGTTCGTACAAATCCGCCCTTGGTTAATGATTGCCAATTAGCATGCACAATATTATTTCTGAATGAGTTTAATGTTTCAAGCTGTTTTTTAATTTTATCTAGCACTTCTTTATTTTTCTTATCCTTGAAAGATTCAAGACGCACATACATTTTATAAAATAATTCAATTTTATTACTTGTTGTAAGCTTCTCAATAATTACAAAGCCTGTTTCATGACAATCATCATGCATAAAATCTGCAATTGCCAAATTTAAATCTTGTTCTAAAATGCTAAAATTCACCAGAAAAAGACCAACTAACGGACTGTATTTATCAACTACCTTTTCTAAATATTCACCATCAGAATAGTCATATTGCTCTAATTCATCATAATCATTTTTATTGTGTGCCATATATTTACTTTAAAACTCGATAAATTTCAGCAAGCAAAACATCAAGATCATTTGAAAAATCCACCTGATTGGAGTTTGGCAAAACTTCCTTTTTTCGAATCTGCGTATGCAAATGAGAATCGGATATTTTACGAGATGAGTTATCTAAATTTTTCATTGACTCCTTAAAACTTTTGCTTCCGTGATTATTAGACACCTCTGTAAAAGTATTCTTCTCAAAAATTGGAGGAATATGATCGGCTATTGCTCGAACGAGCATCGCCGTTGATAAATAGCACTCACAGGAAAAAGCTATGTTTAATTCTTCACAAAATCGGACAAGTTTGGATATATCAAAATCAGTATTTTTTAGTGCCTTTAATTCTTTTATTCTTGCTGGATGTACAAAATTATATGCTCCCAATTTTACAACTGGCTTTTTGGGTTTGATGTTTTTATAAAGTTTGATGATATAAGAACGACGATCGGCATAAGTTTTCATGCCTCGTTTCTTCCAATAATTATAAAATTCCCAGAGATCAGAAAAATCATTCGGATTTTTCATATTATTGGCAACAAAAAGATCGTCAAGCTCTTGGAATATTCGCTTGTATTCGTCATTGGTATCCTGAATATTTGCCTTACCTGTGGCAACATCAATCATGATCGTTTTTATTTGTTCAATAAGTTCGTTCATATTTTATTTCTTATTCAACTTTTTCGCTTTTTGTGGAATTACATAAACAGTTTTTATGAGGTTTTCAACAATATCCATAGCAATATCCAACTCGTCATCGGTCGCGGCGATTGTTTCGTGTGCCGAATTATTACCTAATAGCCTCGTACTGTGCAAAGTTTCTGCGCTGTCTTTTGTTAGCACGCCTTTAGTAACCAGGTCATCAATCTTGTTTTTTAAATTACCACCTTGTGCTTCCTTTTCTCTACATACAGATTCAACCAAGGCTCTTATTCCTATCCCCGCAAGAATACTTAGCCGACCGCACAAAGCCCCGTGAGTTTCTTTGTAAATTTTCAAAACCTCATCTGGCAACAAATACATATCCTTTACTTGCTTTCTGCCAGCAATTCGGCTTGGGTACAGTTTAATATCCTCGTCGTAATCAGTCTCGCCAGTTTCTGGATCATAACTCATATCTTCAGAACAAGAGGAGGTCGTACGAAAAGAAACCTCTTTGCAACCCTGACAAATTATTATTTCATAATCACGCGAAACGGAAATTTCGTCTTCTGATTCCAAAACATTCACAGAAAATAAAACCTTATGGCAAGTTTCGCCGTCGCACTTTATACAAGCGAGATCGTATTCTTTGTCTTTAGTTTTGTCATGCTCAATCTTGCGCATATTTATAAAATGTCGTTAATCAATTGAGATATTTTTTTCTCAAAAATATCAATTGTTTTAGCCGAAGCAAAAACACACTCTTTTTCTTTGGTAATTTCGGCAACTATTTCTTTTTGAACTTCAATCGGCGGAAGTGGGATGGTTATTGTCGCAAAATTTTTCTGGTATATCGCGGCGACACTTGTTGTTCCGCTCACTAGGGTCTTTATTTTTTGTTTGCCTTCTTCTGTAGTAAGAAAGTAGTTAATATAATCAGGATCAGCTTCTTTTCTAAATCTAATCCTCAAAATATTATTATTGAACAAATATTTTCCATTTTCGCCATGGTAGATAGTAGATTTTCCAACCAAGTTCGGGGCGTTTCTTGTGTTATAAATGAAATCCCCGTCGTTTAAGGTGTATTTCTCTAATTCTTCCTTGCTCGCTTCAACATGGGCAACAGAATTTAATTCCAAATTGCCGTCTATTGAAATATTTTCCATTTTTACATA
>PFLI01000072.1:0-441 GCA_002785065.1 Candidatus Roizmanbacteria bacterium CG_4_10_14_0_8_um_filter_33_9 | reverse complement strand
AAACATCGGCTTGCATTGATTTATCCTTAACCAATCCCAATTTTGTGTCTAAAAACAAATTGCCCAATTCAATAATCTGCCAAGTTGAATCAACCTTGATTGCTGGCTTGTAATTGCTGATAATTTGTTTTGCACCATCAATAATATTTTGATATTTTTCAATCTGCTCAACGATTTCTTTTTGAACTTCAATTGGCAGAAGCGGAACATTAATTTTTGCTATTTCTGATGTTTTTAATGACGGATAATTTTGATCATTCGTCATTGTTTTTGCATCAATTCTTTTCAATAAACTAAACAAAAACTTTGGTAATATTTTATTTTCATTTGGCGTTATGGTAGCGAGATGACTTGAAACATACCCGTCAATACCTAGCATTGCCCTATGATTTAGAAAAGTGGATGCTCCACTTTTGGGGAAAAGAATTGTATTTTTAGGAA
>PFLI01000016.1 GCA_002785065.1 Candidatus Roizmanbacteria bacterium CG_4_10_14_0_8_um_filter_33_9 | reverse complement strand
TAACGGAATTGAAAACTTTTGGTCGTTTACTAAACGAAGACTTAATCAGTTTTCAAATGGCGTAAAACAAAACGTTCTTTTCCACTTAAAGGAATGTGAATGGCGGTACAAAAAATCAAAAATACAAATGATTGAAGAATTGGTATACTTATTAAAGAAATTTCGCCGATTATATTAAGTTATCTAGTCTATTACCAAATAGATTATCTTTAATAAACGCATATGCAACAAACCCGTCTTCATCAAGGGATAATGTATTTTTTGATTTTAGTTATTTTTCTTTTGTTAATTAAACCAATCGAGGCGCAAGCACCTATTGAAACTAAACCAAAAGCAATGGGAATATTTTATGGATGGCCAACTTCTTTTGGCTCTTCTGCACAAACGGCTTATACAAATAAGTTTAGTCAATTTGATTTAGTAGTTTTTGGAGCATGTATAGAAACATCCCGCCACGGAGCCCACTCATTTACCTCTGATTTAATTGGTATTTTGAAAACAAACAACAAAGAAGTATATGGATATGTTGATATTGGTGTATCAAAATTTACAAAAGTCGAGAGAGAGAAACGCATCGATGCTTGGAAACAAATGGGGGTTTCTGGTATTTTTTTTGATGATTTTAGCACGTGGTATACAGGAGCAGGAAATGGATCGTGGTGTGGCGGATTTAATGGCGAAAGCAGTGGATATTATACCTCATGGACGTCAAACGATACAAAACAAAATATGATTGATGCTGTAAATTACACTCATAGCAAAGGGTTAAAGGTTTTTGCAAACAGCTGGGGGTGGAATGAAGATGTTAACGGCACCCCTCTTCCAAAACTGCTTCAAGACGGCGATTTGGTCCTTGCCGAATCCCTCATTGCATTTGACGGAACCCTTTACTCGAGTGACAAAGTTACTCCAAACTATAAACAATACGATAATCGAATAAGTTGGAAAAATAACACCAATCTTTGGCCCAATACAGGAAAAATTAGAATAGCATGTATATCGACAATGCAGACCAACTCTATCCCTAATCCAAATAGCGATTTATACAAACTATCTGTTGCAGGAGCTGTTGCATTTGGATGTGATTTTGATCAAATTTCTGAAACAAATTATGGAAGTGGAAATGCCAATACACTCATCTCATATACAATTCCTCAAGGTATAAATACTATTGTGCTTAACACTTCACAAAAAATCACCGGTACAAACGGAGTGTATGAAAGACAAGGTCCCTATGCAACTTTAAATGTAAAGACGATTCCCAATCAATCACAATATACCATTACTCAAAAAGAAGGAGATGTAGGAGCCGCTGGAGCAGGTTTTACTGAGGCCGATTTTACCAGATGGAACTGTGAATATGTTGGTGGTGGAATATGTAATAATCCATATTCAAATAAAACTGCGGATTTTAACCAAAATAATACTATTGATCTTCTTGATTTTGAAATATGGAGACAGGGATTTTATTAAAAAAAAATATATATAATATCCTATGCAAAAACTCAAATTGGCATATTTTGGTAGCCCCTCTTTTTCAGCTGATTTTTTGGAAAAAATAATACTTGATAAAACATTACCTGTTGAAGTCGTACTCGTTATCACTCAACCCGATAAGCCGGTTGGAAGAAAACAAATTCTCACACCTTCTCCGGTAAAAGTTGTTGCACAAAAATATAATATTGCTAACCGCGAAATAGGTGGCATTCGTGGGCAGGGATCTCGACACGCGCGCATCCCGCCTTTAGCGGGAGAGCACTGGCGGGAAGGAAATGAATGGCAGAATCTATTGAGTGGTATTAACATAGCGCTTGTTTATGCATATGGCGAAATTATTCCTAAAGATATCCTCTCTTTTCCTAAATACGGTTTTTGGAACATTCACCCTTCCCTTCTCCCTTTATACCGTGGGGCTTCCCCAATTGCTTATCCACTCATATTAGGAGACAAAGAAACAGGAGTTTCTTTAATGTTAATGGACGATAAGATGGATCACGGACCACTTTTAGCACAGGAAAAAATGAGTATTTTCCCAACTCATACCCGAATAGATTTGGAAATAAAATTAACGAATATAGGGTTTAAACTCTTCAAAAATGTCATCCTGAATTTATTTCAGGATCCAAATCCAATAAAGATGCTGAAACCCTTACAGGGTAAACAAGTTCGGCATGACAAGACTCAAAACCATACACAAGCAACTTATACCTATCGTTTTAAAAAATCCGACGGATACATCGCAATTGGTACTTTGAAAAAAATGTTGGAAAATGAAACTATCTCAATTGAAAAACTCCCGATTTTTCTTCAAACCTATTTAGCAAAATATATAAAAAGTTCTCAAGAACAAAACCTTATTCTAAACTCTAAATTCTTAATTCTCAATTTATTCCGAAGTCTTTCTCCTTGGCCAGGGATATGGACCATTGTTACAATTAACAGCATTAAAAAACGCTTAAAAATAACCGAAATGAAGATTGTTGACGGTAAACCAACCATCACCAAAGTCCAACTTGAGGGGAAAAACCCGGTTGATATGATCACTTTCAACCGAGCATATCCATCAATTATCCTAACCACTATCATAAAGTATTGAACAGATTGCTTAATCCTGATATTAACCCTGTATCAGTAATTACCAAGGCAAACGGTGCTTGGGAATTATAGAAGGTTAATAACACTTGATTACATGAAATGTTCAGATCGTTTCAGCTTGACTTGGATTTTCTTACTATCTTTATATTCTGCATCTTTGCAATTTTCAGTGGTGAGGAGAAGTATTTCCCGAATAACTACTTTTGAGCTGTACAACTTCGGCGCAAATTCTTTGTCAAAATAATAATCAAATGGATATTTATTACGATGTTATAACAATCTACAACTGGTTTGAGGGAGAAATATTTGGCGTTGAAATTAAAAATGAAAAAGTCGTCTTAATGAATAAACAATTGTTTGAACTCGGTTTGAAACAAAGCATAACACTCACCCACACTATCACGCTTAATATTAATAGGTAAGGAGTAAAATCAGGAATCTCTAAAACCTCTCCTGTGTTTTTATCTAGGATTGATAATTTAGTATTCAGTTGAGCAAGCGCATCTTCGCGAGTTCTTGGAGTACTTCCAAATGATTCTGCTGTAATATCAAATCGACCTATTGGTTTTCCATTTGGAGAAATAGAAATATATCGTTTACTATGATGAATAAATGGATGTGATACTCCTTCCATAGTCAATCCTGTAACATATTGATTAGCAATATTACGTGCAATAACGAATCGTAAAGCTTGCTTCTGGCTTTC
>PFLI01000190.1 GCA_002785065.1 Candidatus Roizmanbacteria bacterium CG_4_10_14_0_8_um_filter_33_9 | reverse complement strand
TGATTTTTATCTTTTATAGTATAAAGTTTATTTAAATAATATGAAGTTGATGCTAAATCTAATCCTAAAAAAATATCAACACCTATTTTTAGTTGACGTTGAACTATTGTTTCGTTGAGAATTTCTAAAGCATCCAGATTGGTAGTGAGATTTGGACTAAATCCTCCCTCTTCACCCACAGCGGTTGTTGCATTACGGTATTCTAAGACTTTTTTTAGTTCATACAAGATTTCAACACCTATTTGATATGCTTTTGAAAAGGTAAAAGAAGAGGAAGGAACAACGGTAAATTCTTGAAAATCAAGCTTATTATTTGCATGTTTGCCTCCATTTATCATATTAAAAATGGGGCTGGGTATTTTGTCAAGAGAAATAGTTTCTTTGAAATAGGTTGAATATAAATAGTTTAGATATTTGAAATCCGAAAGGTTTTGCGCTTTTGCTCCAGCTTTTGCAATTAATTGAGAAACAGTTAAAATTGTATTTCCTCCTAATCTTGATTTATTTTTTGTTCCGTCTGCTTCAATCATCCATTGATCTATTTCCTTTTGTTTGTAAATAGAGGCTCCTTTTAACTTTGGACTGATAAGATCGTTTATATATGAAACAGCATGAGATACTCCCATACCATTAAAACGATGAGGATCTTCATCTTTCAGATCAATAATTGTTTTTTTTTCACTAAGCAATGATGCAGGAATTGAAGTTATTACTTCTTTATCATCATCTAACGTAAGTCGTCCTTCTATTGTGGGAAGACCTTTCGAATCAATAATTTCATATGCGTGTATCGATTTTATATTGGGCATATTTTAAGTTCATTACTTTTTAATACTTTCAAAATGTTTTTTTTCTATTTGATAAATTAATTCTCTTGTTCGAGTAACTGCGTCTGGAGATACAGATACACTTGTGATTCCAGCTTTAACTAATTTTTCGACAATCTCAGGGCAATCTGAAGCGGCTTGTCCGCAAATTGAGGAAGTAATACCGTGTTTTGTAGCCGTTGATACTATATATTCAAGAATTTGGATTATCATGGGATTTCTTTCATCATAATCTTGAGAAACCTCAGAATTGTCTCGATCTACACCCAGAAGCATCATTGTCAAATCATTTGTACCGATTGATAATCCATCAAAACCAATTTTGATAAACTCTTCTAAATTGAGGGCGCAATAGGGGACTTCAACCATAATCCAAAGCTTAAATTGAGGAAAGTCAAAAAGACCTGATTTTTTAATCAATTCTTTTATGCGAACCAGTTCCCAAGGTAAACGTAAAAAGGGGATCATAAGATGCAGATTACGATATCCCATTTCCCATATACGTTTTATTGCCTGAAGTTCAAGGCTAAATTCATACGGATCTGCAATGTAGCGGGAAGCTCCCCTGTAACCAATCATGGGATTTTCTTCTTTAGGTTCAAATAATGATCCACCCTCAAGATGTCGATACTCGTTTGTTTTAAAATCTGTAGCCCTATAGACAACGTTTCTTGGAGAAAATGGTCGAACAAATTTAAGTAAATCACTGGTAAGTTTTTGAACAAAAACATGTTCCTTTTTTTCTTTGATAAATTGTTTCGGATGTTTGCCAATTTGAGCAATGATAAATTCTGCACGAAGTAAACCTATTCCATCAACAGGTAGCATGCTTGATTTTTCAGCTAATTCAGGTTCGGCAAGATTTAAATATACTTTTGTAAGCGTTTTGTGTGTGGGAGTTGGGGTTTTATTTTTAGTATTTTTGGTATCAGATGTTGAAAGTATGCTTCCTTTAAAAATTTCGCCGGTTTGTCCATTTACGGAAACAATCATCCCATTAGTTAGTTTTTTTGTTGCCCTATCAACACCTACAATTGCTGGTATTCCTAATTCTCTTGAAACAATAGCGGCATGTGAAGTTCTTCCTCCTTTTTCTGTAATTATCGCAATAGCTTTTTTCATTGCTGGTACATAGTCGGGATTTGTTTGTGGCGCAACTAATACATCACCCTTATGGATTTTATCTATTTGGGTAGGTGAATGTATAATATTTACCTGACCAATGCCAATACCCGGCGACGCTGGAGAACCATATAAAAATGGTTTTTGAGATTCGGTCATTTGAGGAGATGTTTTTTTTGAGAGGGCAGAAATGGCTTTAATAGTAGTAATGGGTCGGGATTGAACAATAAAAACATCATCACCTTCAATTGCCCATTCAATGTCTTGTGGAAAATAATAATGATTTTCTATCTCTTTAATAAGTAGAGTTAGTTTAATAATTTCACTGTCATTTAATTTTTGTTGTGTACCCTCTTCACGATTTAAGTGAACTTCTTTATTTTCGACGTTTGATTTAACGAATTTAACATTTTGATAGTTAACTTCTTTTTTTAGAAGGACAAGTGATCGTTTATCGATTTCATAATGATCGGGAGTTACTTTACCTTGGACAATATATTCTCCCAGACCAAATATTGCTTCTATGGTGATTTTTGTCTTATCATTATTGACTGGATCTATACTAAAGGCAATTCCAGATTTATCAGATTGAACCATCCGTTGAATCACTGCTGCAAGTCCGACTTTAAAATGATCAAAACCTTGTTCGTGACGGTAATATATGGCTCTTTGTGTAAAGAGAGAGGCCCAACATTCTTTGATTGCAACCAATAAGTGAGCATCCCCTTTAATATTGAGATAGGTTTCTTGTTGTCCTGCAAATGATGCTGTTGGCAAATCTTCTGCTGTTGCAGAAGACCGGACTGCAACAAGTGGTGGTTTATATATATTTTTTAGTGTATGAGCGATTGCTTTGTAAGTTGAAGTAGCTTTATTAAAATATTGTTTTTCTTTTTGTTCTAACATTTCGTAAAATGAGATGATTTCTTTAGACAAAGATTCGGACATCGAAGAGCCTAAAATGAGTTTTTGAATATTCTGGGAAACTTGTTTTAGTTCTCCAGAATGATCAAAGTTCACATTTGAAAGAAGCTGTTTAATTTTTTCAGAAAGTTTTGACTCTTCAATAAAGGAAAAGTATGCGTTTGCAGTAACAATAAAACCATAGGGAATGGGTAAATGAGCACCTGTCATTTCTCCAAGATTGGCCCCTTTACCTCCTACGAATCCAACATCGTCTTTTCCAACTTGTTCAAACCAAACAATTTTTTTGTTTTTCATATATATATTCAATATACAACGGATGCGTTTAGAATTGCAAGAGATGAATTTCAATAAATGGTCAGTATTAACCAAACGAATAATCGGACTGAACTGAGGCTAAATTGATTTTGAGGCTAACTTATCGTG
>PFLI01000136.1 GCA_002785065.1 Candidatus Roizmanbacteria bacterium CG_4_10_14_0_8_um_filter_33_9 | reverse complement strand
AAAAATAAGAATAGGATTTAACAACCAAAACAAAAACCAATTCCATCTATCTTTATTCAAAAATTTTGAAAATAACCAAGCGGATAGTATATGAAAAAGCAAATATGGTATTTTTGCATAGAAAAGAAAAACTGGGTTTAATATCATTTCGAAAACAGCACACTTCTTAACCTCAAAAAAGTATTGAGGAAGAAGGTGAAAAAAAGAAACAATGTTCATATATAACCCAATTACAATATAATAGAGGGGTGGAAAAGGAGCTTCAAGCCAAAGACAAATAGCTCTATTTTCTTTTACAAAAGAATAAACGTTTTCACTAAACAATTTCTGCGGAACAAAATATAAACCGAATAAATCTGGAAAAGAAAAAATGAGAGATATTCCAATAAATAGAAGAATGATTATTACTAAATACCATACCCTTTGGTTTTTAACGTTTACAAGTAATTTATTTTTTTGTTGCATAAATATGTCCAATACTTTTATCAAAAATGTCTGGTTTTTGAACAATAATATATCTCTGATTTAATTTTTTGACTATTTTTTCATCGAGATTTATTATGTATTGATTATGATATTCCATTGAAATAATATTGATTTTTGTTAACTCTTGACTGGATAAATTTGAAAGTATATCCCATTCTCCACCTTTACAATCAATTTTTAAAAAATCGATTGTATTCTTTTTTATTATATCTGGAAGTCTTTTTGTTTTTACTTTTATCGTATTTGAAACTTTCTTCCTGTCAAAAAACATTGATGTCTTTGTAGGCTCACCAGATATATCTATTTGGATTTCCCTTTTATTACTTATTGCGTAAGAATGAATAGTAATATTCTTTATATTATTAAAGCTTACATTCCACCTTAGGAATCTACTGAGTATAGGATTTGGCTCAAATACAAGGATGTGTGCATCTGGAAATAGTTTCGCAGCAAAAATACTGAAATCGCCAAAACCTCCTCCAATATCAACAATAATTTTGGGATTTGTTCCTTCAATTTTTTTTAACTGATAATAATCATCTATCACTGTCTCTTTTAAAATAAGCAGATCAAGGAGCGACTTAATCTCAAAATTGAGATTGTTCTTAAATACGTAAAATGAGTTTAATCTTAGTAAAGATAAAATAAAATTAATTTTGCTTTTTGATTCTTTACATAATAACAAGACAGATTTAATATAATAAAAGATTTTTTGTATTTTCATTTATTTTTGTTTTTAAAAATAAACACACTTGGGTGATCATAAACAGTAAACGCCTCTTCAAACCAGTTATTAATCCATGATGTTGGATGGAAAGGAAAATAATATTGATAAAATGGAACAAATCGTTTTACTAAGGCGAAATGAGTTTTGTTATTAAATAAATCTGCGTAATACATGCTCATTTTAGGATATTTCTCCGGCACTGTTGGAATACTTCCCCATGCCCTATTTGAAGACAGAATATAATAGTCGGCATTTTGTAATTGAAGGTTCATTTTATTCCATTTATCTTCAGTATCAGGATCAAAAACATGCATCTGTTCATTTCTAAACTCTTTTCCAGATGTTACCGGATATGGTAACGAATCATCCCAATATTCACTCAAAATAAGTGCGTTATTTGGTATATTTTTATATATCCACCAAGAAGATAGTATCCTCGTATTCTGAAAAAGATATATTGTAGAAAAAAGCAACGGCCAACTTAATAATCCTATCAAAACAAATGGAAATAATTTCTTTAACCTCATTTGAATCAACGATAGTTGATATCCTCCTAATAAGGCAAAAAAAGGGAATAAAAATAGGAGATAACGCGTTAATTGAACAAACTGTAACGAATTGTAAACAAAGTAACCAATAATCCAGACAATAATACTAAATCCTAATATATAATCAATTATATATATTAATTTTTTTTTCTTAATCTGTTGAAAAACAAAACGTAGAAAGTTAAATCCTCCTAAAACACTTAATATAAAGTAAAAAATACCCAAACCAAAAAAACTAAGATTAAAAAGGCTAAAAAAGAATGGAGTTTTTGAATACCATTGAACAGCGGGGGGGAACAGCATTTTTCCTGAAGCCATATATCGGAGCTCTAAAATACTTTTCAAAAACTGTGAATTCAAAGTAATATTGAAAATATCTCCTGTTTCAAAATAATACGGTGAAACTATCCTCAACACTCCATAAAATACTAACAAATATATGCATAGGTATTGACATAGAGAAAGTAAGTTCTTCTTTTTTACAACCGGTACGACTGCTATCAATCCAATAACAGGAAACATATACAACGCACTCATTTTTGAAGCAAGTGCAAAAGCAAAAAATATTGATGACCCTGCAAAATAAATCAGCCTTTCTTCAAAGTAAAAAACAGTTGCGCAATAAAAACTGATGATAAGAAAAGTATTTAAAAATGTATCTGTAGTGAAAAAATGAGCGGATTGAATCGGATATACTGCTATAGCATAAAGAAATGCAGAAAAAAGTGGAAATAAATTCGACAACTTATATTTCTTTTTTATCACTAAGGCAAGTTTATATACAAACAATAAAGCTATCATATCCATGATCCCCGATAAGGCTCTGCCCTGAATGGTAAAAATATTATAGAAATCTGTGTTTATTATTATCGCGATAATTTTATTAATCGTTAATGGAAATAGTCCATATACAAAAAATGAAAAACCAATATTAGAAGGATTCCATTTTGAAATAGAAGAAGTCAAGTAAGTAGTAAAATCTGGCGGGAGTTTCATTGAATTTCCAACCATTGTTAGAAAACGCTCATCGGGATGTAAATGCATATTTGCATCCCAATTCAGATTTTGGAATCGTAGAAAAAAAGCTAATAAAAAAATACCAATTAATATATGGGTTTTATTAATATGTTTCATGAAGTATCACCTTTCTTCCTTTTTTTTCACCTCTTTTAAAGCGTGTTCAAGATTTTTACCTTCCGTTTTAATTATTTTAGGCTCTCCTTTTTTCGGAAATAAGGATAAAATAACCTGGAATAGACCTCCTTGCTTTTCTTCTTTAACAAATAATTTAGCTTTTGTTATTCCTTTTCCTTTTTGAATTATATTTTTAAAATGGTAAAAAAAACCTCCCAGTATTTTTTTGCTTTTTTGGGAAAGATTCTTACTGGTTACCTCGATCAGTTCCCTATTACTCTCTCGAATAAAAAGTGAAAGTAAATCTTTTGTAGTAATTATGGTAATTGGTTT
The DNA here is from genome assembly GCA_002785065.1 of Candidatus Roizmanbacteria bacterium CG_4_10_14_0_8_um_filter_33_9. GTDB lineage: Bacteria > Patescibacteriota > Microgenomatia > UBA1406 > GWC2-37-13 > UM-FILTER-33-9. The sequence continues at coordinate 116 of PFLI01000136.1, read as the reverse complement.
ATTCATAGGGTCAACAACAACAACGCTACCAATTCTTTTTTCAAGAATTAAATGAAGCGCATCTCTTAATATTCTTCCTAGACTGAGGGTTAATACAAACGATTTCGCATAATTTC
>PFLI01000142.1 GCA_002785065.1 Candidatus Roizmanbacteria bacterium CG_4_10_14_0_8_um_filter_33_9 | reverse complement strand
AGCATACTGGGTAGGAAACATCTCAAATGGAACATAGAATTGTTGGATAGTTGACAGATTGAGTAAATAAAATAGTGAGGATAAAAAAGCGATCAGTTTAGTATATTGATGACTCTTTTCCTTAAAAAGGTATTGGATCAAAAAATAAATCCCGAGCGGTCCAACCAATAAACAAGCAAAAATATATAAGTATCGAAGGATTGAGATAGGAAAGATAAAGTTAGATAGCCATAAGATAATTACCCGGGGCAGATCAGCCATATGAGCATGGCCAGCTGGAGCACCCAGTCCCTGTTCACCTCGCCAAACGCCAAAAAATAAACGATTAAAATTTAAACTAAAATCAAATTCAGGATGTAATGTATCCCAACCGGAAAGAAAAGAACCCGATTTATAATTAACGATTGCTAAAATAAAGACAATAAAAATTAGTATAAAAATATAAATATTTTTTTTGATTAGGGTAGTTATCATTTCTAATTTTTATTATAATCTATTTATGCTCAAAAAATTATCTTTTAGGGCTTCTTATTTTTTAATTATCTTGATTTTATTTCATTTGATTGGGAATATTGTTTGGATAAAACTTAATAATACTCCTCCAGCTTGGGATCAAGCGGCCCACACCTCGAAATCGATTCTTTTCTCCCATTTCATTAGTAGTGGAGATGTAGCGTCATTTATAGCTGGTTTGGATACTCATTATGGGCCATTCGTCTTTTTTTTAACGGGAAGCGTCTTAGCTATTACTGGTATATCCATTAAAATTGCTCAATTAATGGGAACGGTTTTTTTTGTGGGAACATTCATTGCTCTATATCTTATAGCACGAGATATTTTGCACAATAAGTGGGTGGGTGTACTGTCTGTGTTCCTTTTTTCTTTCGGTCTGATTATCTATGATTATTCACGTTTGTTACTATTAGATATTCCTATTGTTTGTTTTGTTCTTTTTGGAATGTATTTTTTTATGAAAAGTCATGCTCTTAAAGAGCGAATTCCTGCCTTACTTATGTTTTTGTTTATTATTATGGCCATATACACCAAAATTCAAGCCATTAGTTATTTCGTATTTCCATTTTTATATGCATTCATTATTTCTGTAAAAAAAAGGAATAGGGCTATTTTCATCAATCTCGTTTTAGGAGTGATTCTGGTTACTGTTTTGTTTCTTCCATGGATAGTGTATAGATGGAGTGCGATTGTAAATTACTTTAGTATTGTTTCAATCCCGGAGGCTGGCGCATATCCCACAAACATTCTCACCTTTCAGTATTGGATACATTATGTGAAACTAACGGTGAACCAGATATTTACTGCACCAATTTTCCTCATGATTTTATTCATGGGGATAATGAACGGATGGAAGGCTAAATATCCTTGGAAATTTTTTTTAATTTTCCAAACAGTCTTTATCTATTTGTCATACTCTATTCTTGTTCATAAAGATATCCGATATATATTTCCCTCAGTTGCCATTTTTACAATAATAGCGGGTATATGGATAGAATCATTTATTCAAAAGTATCGGATTATAGGAATAACACTCCTATGTATTGTTGTGATATTGAGTATTGGTCAATACACTGCTTCTTCATTTGGATTTCCTCGATTTTTAGTAAATCATTTAATTACAGTAAATGTCCCTATATTGGATGACGTTACCATTTTCAATACAAGTGGTTGGCCAGTTGTACCATATAATTCCCAAGAATTTCCACAAAGAGCAATTTTAAGAAATCTTGACAAAATCGTTCATAAAGGAGGAGAGCGTGTTCGTGTTGCCGTTTTAGTGAGTGTACCTGAATTTAATGGTAACAATTTTTACTTGTATTCACTTGAAAAAAAACAAGACTACAATCTTGAATTTGGAGGAACAGACGCCTATGTTTTTACATCCCCTCAAGCGGCAGAAAATTACTTAAATACATTTGATTATTTACTTTTTTCACCGGATAGAGCATATATGCCATATCAATTGGATGTTGAGGCATATCGTCAAATAGGGGTTGTCATCGCAAGCAAGATGAAAAATCACTCATTTGAGCTTATCTCATCTTATTCACTTCCTTCAGGTAAGCGAATTTTCATGCTGAAAAATATGCAACCAATTACTCCTTAGTTTGCTGGAACATCTTGGAATACTTGTTGAATAGCATTCCAGAATCTGACTATGAAGCCAGGATGATTCGACTTCTCATCTTGAGCCAATTGTTCAGCAAAACGTGTCATAGCATCAGAACTTTCTAGTGGGGCACACGCATTTTGATCTACAATAACTAATTTTGCTTGTTCGGCTTTTGGCAACATACTTGCATTTGGATCAACCGTCACATCTCCATTTCCTGAAGTATAAATCGATTGAGGGTGCATCGTATCTGTATCATCTCCACCTACACGAACCCATAGGGAAGCTGGTAGTTTTCCAGGTGCTTTCATGGAAGAAAACATCAAATCCGGATTTACCGCCTGAGTAAAGTCGAAAACAGAGAGAGGACTTGAACTATCTACTCGTTCTTTGCCAACAAGGATGTTTCCTTTTGTGTCAAAGTGTCCTACTCCAAGAACATAAGTAACATTTGGGGCAAAATTCCAAGCTTCATAATTCCAATCAGCTGTTTCTGGATCAAAAATCCATTGTGATTCTAATCCACCCAGTTTAGATGCAACCTGTCTTCCCGTCAGAGGGTATCCAGCGGGCATTTTATCTATAAAAGGCATTTCAATTCCCGCTTTTGCCATTTCTGCTACAAGTTGACCTTGAATTATTTCAAATGTATTTGTTTCAGGATTATACCATTCAATCTGTCTATCGCCATTTCTTGCTCCTTCGTTATCTCTGAATTCACGCACACTTTGTCGAAACGCTTTTAAATTTGCTGCGGTTTGAAAATCATTTGGGTCACATCCAGCATCAAATTCAGGTCTAAGAATGGTAAGTTGTTCTATTTGTTCTACTGACGCACCTCTTTCACCTGCAAAATAGCCAGTGTACTTGGGAAGACCTCTATATGTTTCTTCACCTCGACCTGCATAGATTGCGGCATAATCAGCATCGAGTGTTATATCAACGAGGGTTGGTTTACCACTAAAATTAAATATTTTTTGAATATCAGTAAGTGGGTTACCATTAGCGTCTATATGCATTCCCTTTGAAACATCATAATGTATGCCTGTTTGTAATGGCCACATCTCTCCCATCCACTCTCCACTCCAAGTAGGTTTAT
>PFLI01000150.1 GCA_002785065.1 Candidatus Roizmanbacteria bacterium CG_4_10_14_0_8_um_filter_33_9 | reverse complement strand
TAGATGAATATGGAAATGATTTTGATAAAACTAAAAATGGTTTTATTGATTTTTTGCTCTTAGATAAAAATGGATTTCCTTTAGTTGTACTTGAAGCAAAATCAGAAGACAAAGACCCTCTTGATGGCAAAGAACAAGCTCGGCATTATGCTCAATCACAAAATGTCCGATTTATTATCCTCTCCAATGGAAATCTTCATTATTTCTGGGATATTAAATATGGAAATCCAACCATTATCACTTCTTTTCCAACACAGGATTCTCTCGTCTCTTTTCACACTTTCCAACCTAACCCACAAAAATTATCTGAAGAACTTGTTGAATTTGATTACATTGTTAAAACTCAAAACCCAAACTATCAAAACGATCCACGTTGGCAAAATGAATCAGAAAGAAAATTTTTTATTGATGAACAAGGACTTAAATTTTTACGGGAATATCAAATACGAGCAGTCAAAGCACTTCAAGATTCAGCAAAAAAAGGTAATAACCGCTATTTATTTGAAATGGCAACTGGAACAGGTAAAACTTTAGTATCGGCAGCTGTCATTAAACTCTTTTTAAAAACCGGAAACGCTAAACGAATTTTATTTTTAGTTGACCGTCTCGAACTTGAAGATCAGGCCAGGAAAAACTTTGTCAAATATTTGAAGAATGATTTTACCTGTGTAATTTACAAAGAAAATAAAGATGATTGGAAAAAAGCAGAGATTGTTGTTTCGACTGTTCAAAGCTTAATATTTAATAATAAATTTCAAAAATTGTTTTCTCCGACAGATTTTGAATTAATAGTCTCTGATGAATCTCATAGATCAATCAGTGGAAATGCCCGAGCTGTTTTTGAATATTTTGTAGGCTATAAATTAGGATTAACTGCAACACCCAAAGATTATTTGAAACATATAGATATAGAAAAAATAGGACAGCAAGACCCTCGAACTTGGGAAAGACGGCAACTTTTAGATACTTACAAAACTTTTGGTTGTGAAAAAAGCGAGCCAACTTTTAGATATAGTTTGGTTGATGGAGTCAAAGACGGATTTTTGGTTAATCCGATTGTAGCTGATGCAAGAACTGAAATAACAACTCAACTTTTGTCAGACCAAGGCTATGCTATCAAAGTTAAAAATGAAGACGGAATAGAAAAGGAGGAAATTTTTTATCAGACTGATTTTGAAAAAAAGTTTTTCTCTGACAAAACAAATCACATTTTTTGTAAAACATTTTTGGACAATGCAATTAAAGATCCAATCAGTGGAGAAATTGGAAAATCTATTATTTATTGTGTTAGTCAAAAACATGCCTCAAAAATAACTCAAATTTTAAATGAACTGGCTCTTCAAAAATGGCCGGGAAAATATCATTCTGATTTTGCTATTCAGGTGACGTCTAATATTTCAAATTCTCAACAATTTACCATCAACTTTGCCAATAATAATCTAAACGGACACACAAATTTCTTGGAAAGTTATAAAAGCAGTAAAGCACGAGTCTGTGTTACCGTTTCAATGATGACAACAGGATATGATTGTCAGGATATTTTGAATCTTGGCCTTATGCGTCCGATATTTTCACCGACTGATTTTATTCAAATTAAAGGACGAGGAACAAGAAAATACACTTTTACTTATAAACAAAAAGAGGATGGTCAGATTCAAAAAACAAATGTAGAAAAAGAACGATTTAAATTGTTTGATTTTTTTGCCAACTGCGAATATTTTGAAGAGAAATTTAATTATGATGAGGTGTTGAATTTGCCACCTATTGGGAAAGGGACAACAGGACCACCCGGTTCTCCTGTGGTTCATGATGTGGCAACTGTTTATAATCCTGATCCTTTAAAGACTCTTAAAGAAACTTCAATTGGCATCGAGGGAATGAAGGTTGATAGAAAAATATTTGAAAAATTTGAAGAAACAATTAAACAAGATCAGTTTGTTAAAGAACAATATGAAAAAGGAAACTTCACGGTACTTGAAAGATATATTAAGGAGAAAATATTTGATAAACCGGAAGATTATTTTAACCTTGAACAATTGCGTAAATCAGTAAAAGTTGATCGACGTATTTCTTTACGTGAATTTATAGAAAAAATCTTTGGCGGAATTACCGGTTTCAAATCAAAAGATGAGCTACTTGAAGAAGAGTTCGGGAAGTTTATTTCAATCAATAAACTTGATAATAAATATTTAATGCCAGCAAAAAACTATTTTAAAGCCTATATCATTGACGATGAGTTTAGAAAGCATATTGACGATGAAGATTTCCAATATCTCTATACTTACCCTGGTTTTTCTATGGATGAATTTAAAGAACTGAATGGATACAGGAAAATTGTTCCAGAATATATTAAGGATTATATATCATTAAATTCCTTTTCTTAAATACTTATGTTAAATCAAGAAACAAAAAGAAGAATTGATTCGGCAAGAGACATTTTAGTCGGAAAAGTTCCTGATCCAAAAGCACAGGTCGAACAGATTACAACCGCCATGATCTATAAATTCATGGATGATATGGATAAGGAAGCTCAAGAACTGGGCGGAAAGGCTCGATTTTTTACTAACGGATATGAAAAATATTCATGGACAAATATCATGGATCCAAAACTGGGAGGACATGAACGACTTAATATTTATGCTGAAGCAGTGGTAAAAATGGCGGAAAACCCACATATTCCACAACTATTTAGAGATATTTTCAAAGATTCATTTTTACCATATCGATCTCCTGAAACACTTAGTTTATTTTTAAAAGAAATAAATAGATTTACTTATGTTCACAGTGAAGACTTGGGTGATGCATTTGAATATTTACTTTCCGTTTTAGGCAGTCAAGGTGATGCTGGACAGTTTAGGACACCCCGTCACATCATTGATTTTATTGCCGATATTGTTGATCCAAAAAAAGATGAATCCATTCTTGATCCTGCCTGTGGAACAGCTGGATTTTTAATTTCTGCTTACAAACATATTTTGAAACAACATAAAGATAAACCATTGAACCCTGAAGATAAAAAAAGAATGATGAATTATATTGTTGGCTATGATATTTCTCCGGACATGGTGAAACTTTCAAAAGTAAACATGTATCTTCATGGATTTCCCACTCCTCATATATTTGAATACGACACATTATCAAGCGAGGAAAAATGGGATGAAACATATGACGTAATTATGGCCAATCCTCCTTTTATGACTCCAAAAGGTGGAATAAGACCGCATAAAAGATTTTCTGTCCAGGCTAATCGCGCCGAAGTACTATTTGTTAACTACATCATGGAACATCTTAATAATAACGGTCGAGCCGGTATAATAGTTCCCGAAGGAATTATCTTTCAATCAGGTAATGCTTA
>PFLI01000064.1:1488-14559 GCA_002785065.1 Candidatus Roizmanbacteria bacterium CG_4_10_14_0_8_um_filter_33_9 | reverse complement strand
TGAAAATGTCTTTGATATTCAACAAGGTGTTGCAATTATTATTGCTGTTAAGAAAAAAACAAAGAAAAATCAAATAGCTGAAATTTATAAATCTAATCTTTGGGGAAAACGAAAGATTAAGTTAGAGTTTCTTAATCAAAACTCACTCTCTTCTGTAAAATGGAAAAAAATTCAATTAACTGGACCTTTTTATGAATTTGTAAACAAAAATATTGTACTGTATGAAGAATATAAAGCGGGGATAAAAATAAATAAACTTTTTATAAAAAACAGTGTTGGAATTGTAACTGCAAGGGATAATATGTCAGTACAAAATGATCCTCATACTATGAAACTTGTTGTGGATGACTTTGCTACTTCTGAACCAGAAGATTTAAGAGCGAGATATAATCTAGGTAAAGATGTTCGCGATTGGACTGTTTCAGAAGCAAAGAAAGACGTTATCAATAATTTGAATAAAGGAACAATCATTAAAATAGATTATCGACCTTTTGATACTCGATATACATTTTATACAGGTCAAAGCAGAGGATTTCACTGTTATCCTCGTAAAGATACAATGCAAAATATGTTATCAAACAACAATTTTGCTTTATATTTTTCAAAACAAATAACAAATTTAGGAATTGTTCCTGCTTTTATTAGCAAATCAACAGTTGATGCTCATTGTATTACTGATGCTGTTTCAATTACTTATATAGCGTCACTTTATATTTATTCTGAAGATGGAAAACAAGATCTTGAGCAAAATCAAAGACATTCAAATATAAACCATGAATTAAGAAAACAGCTATTGATGAATATTGGGGAATATGAATGGGTAGGTGATCACGAAAATAAGATCTTGCAAATTGTTCAGGTTGGCAATAAGAAATATGTTTCTCCATTAGATATTTTAGATTATGTGTACGCTGTTCTGTATTCTCCAAAATACAGAGACACATATAAGGATTTTCTAAAAATGGATTTTCCCAAGGTTCCTCCCGCAAAAAATAAAGAACAGTTTTGGAAGTTGGTTAAATTTGGAAGTAAACTGAGAAAGCTTCATCTTATGGAAGATCAAGATTTAAATACATTTTTAACAATCTTTTCAGTATCAGGAACTAATATCGTTGAACAAATTCGATTTGATGAAGGAAAAGTCTGGATTAACAACACACAGTTTTTTGGCAATGTTTCTAAAGAATCGTGGGATTTTCATATAGGCGGGTATCAGCCAGCTCAAAAATGGCTTAAAGACAGAAAAGGAAAAACACTGCACTTTGAAGATATTGTTCATTATCAAAAAATTATTAAAGTACAATTAGAGACAATAAGAATTATGAAAGGGATTGATGATGTTATGTAGTTTTTGAGATTCTGGAGTCGCTTTGCTCCCCAGAATGACGCATTTATTTGAAGTAGAAAATTAAAGTCTGGATTCCCGCCTTCGCGGGAATGACAAACAATATATGTTATAAATTATAAGATTCTGGACCCTCCTTCGCCAAAGGCTACGGGAGGGCAAAGCAATCGCGCTTGCTACCAGAATGACGTATAAATAGTTTTATGGCTTTTGTTCATCTTCATGTTCATACTGAGTTTTCTCTTCTTGATGGAATGTGCCGAATAGGCGATATTTTACAAAAAGCTAAAGATCAGGGAATGACATCTCTTGCAATAACAGATCATGGGGCTATGTACGGGGTTTTTAAATTCTTTGTAAAAGCGCAAGAAATTGGAATTAAACCAATACTGGGAGTTGAAATGTATAAAGCCAAAAAATCAATGCAGGATAAAAGTCAGGGAGACCGTGATCGGTTCCATCTGGTATTACTCGCAAAAGATCTGGAAGGCTACAAAAACTTGATGAAACTAACCAGTATCGCGCATTTAGAAGGTTTTTATTATAAACCGAGAATTGATTTTGAAGTATTAAAAAAACACCATCGGGGATTAATTGCATTATCTGCATGTCTGGCGGGCGAAATTCCTCAGGCGTTATTGCATAATCAATACAAGGAGTCAGAAGAACTTCTTCAAAAATATCTCGATATATTTAAAGACGATTTTTATCTTGAACTGCAACGTCATCTTGGTGTTGAAGAGCTTGATTCAGTAAATAGAGAAATAGTAAAACTATCAAGGAAATTTTCTGTTCCAATGGTTGCAACTAACGACGTGCACTATCCAGATGCTCAGGATGCATATGCGCAGGAAGTCTTACTATGTATACAAACACAGCGTACAATAATTGAAAAAAACCGTCCAGTAAGCATGATTGATGTTCCAGACTATTATTTTAAAACCGAAGGAGAGATGAGAGAATTATTTTCAGATTTACCAGAAGTAGTAGATAATACCAATAAAATTGCAGATCTTTGTAATGTGGAAATCCCCAATGGCAAATGGGTACTTCCATTTTTTCAAACTCCTCAAAATGTTCCCCCTGGAGATTATTTAAGAGAACTAGTTGAAGAAAATAAAAAAAGAGTTAGTCAAATGGATCAAAAACTTATTAATGAAAGACTGCAATATGAATTGAACATTATCATAACAAAAGGTTATTCAACATATTTTCTTATTGTCTCAGATTTTGTAAATTGGGCAAAACAAAAAGGTATTGCAGTCGGACCTGGAAGAGGCTCTGTTGCAGGTTCACTTGTTGCCTATGTCTTAAGAATCACTGATATTAATCCACTTGAACATTCTCTTCCCTTTGAACGGTTTTTAAATCCCGATAGACCAACTCCGCCTGATATTGATATTGACTTCGCAGATATCCGAAGGGATGAAGTTCTAAAATATGTTACTGATAAATTTGGGAAAAATAGAGTAGCTCAGATAATTACTTTTGGCGCAATGGAAGCTCGTTTGGCAGTTCGAGATGTGGCTCGAGCATTAGGAATGTCTTACTCACAGGGGGATAGAATTGCAAAAATGATACCCCAGGGAAAACAAGGATTTCAAATGAGACTATCTCAAGCTCTCATCGAAGCTCCTGCATTAAAATTCGCATATCAAACAGAACCTGATATAAAAAAGGTTATTGATATTGCACAGCGTTTGGAAAGTTTACCTAGGCATTCTTCTGTGCATGCAGCCGGAGTTATTATTTCTAAAGATGAATTAACAGAATACGTTCCTATACAAACAGAGTCAAAGGAAGGAAGAGTTATAACACAGTACGATATGTATTGTCTTGATCTTAATGCTGTTTCTAACGGAAAAGCAGTAGGTTTGTTAAAGGTTGACTTTTTAGGTTTACGAAACCTTACCATTTTAGAAGAATCTTTAATATTTGTTAAAGAAACACATGGAAATAAGATAGATATTCATGATGTTTCTCTTACTGACAAAAAAACGTTTGAACTTATTTCTAGAGGAGAAACAGTTGGTGTATTTCAGTTAGAGTCACCCGGCATGCGGAGACTGGCAAAGGATTTAAAGCCAAATGTTATGAGCGATATTACCGCCATGGTTGCGCTGTATCGTCCCGGTCCAATGGACCTTATACCTCTTTTTCTTGAAGGTAAAAAAAATCCAAGCAAGATTCAATATCTCCACAAAAATCTGATCCCTATACTCAGTGAGACGTATGGAATTCTTGTATATCAAGAACAAGTTATGGAAATTGCACATTCTTTAGCCGGTTATTCAATGAGCGAAGCGGACAATTTTAGAATGGCGATGGGTAAGAAGAAAAAATCATTAATGGATAAAGAGCGGATTAAATTTATTGATGGGTGTTTAAAACATGGATATACAAAAAAACTTGCTGAGAATATTTTTAACTTCATGGAGAAATTTGCGGCATATGGATTTAATAAGCCTCATTCTGCCTCTTATGCACTTATTGCTTATTGGACAGCATATATGAAGGCCAATTATCCTGTTGAATATATGACTGCTTTACTCTCTGCAGAATTGCAGGGAATGGCTGGTCCACAGCGAGAAATTAAAATGGCTCAAGCTATTGAAGAATGCAGACGAATGGAAATAAGTGTTCTACCTCCGGATATCAACAAATCTAAACACAGTTTTAGCATTGAAGGAAAAAGTATTAGATTTGGTTTATCTGCAATAAAAAATGTAGGTGAAGCTGCCATTGATGCCATTTTAGAAGCACGTTCAAGTAGTGAGTTTATTGGATTTACTGATTTCCTTTATCGTGTTGATCTTCGAAGAGTTAACAAAAAAACAGTTGAAAGTCTTATAAAAGCTGGAGCATTTCTTAAGTTTGGATTTTGTTCAACATTATTTCTCCATTATCCTCGTTTAGTTAAAGAAATAGTTGATAAAAAAGAAGAAAAATCTAAAGGTCAATTTTTATTATTCAACGAAGATAAAGGAAACTCAGTGCATAATGACAATTTTGAAATAGTTCCTGAATTAAGCGAAGACGAGCTTATTAATATGGAAAAAGAAGTAATTGGATTTTTGATAAGTAAGAATCCGTTAGCAAAATATAAAAACATTATTGATTCTAAGGTTACTAAAAAAATAGGAGATATAAATAAAGAAGATGTTAACAAAATTCATGTTTTAGTAGGTGTTGTTTCAGGCAAAAAAGTAATAAAAACAAAAAAAGATAATTCTGAAATGGCATTTATCACCTTATTTGATGATTCCGGATCAATTGAAGGAGTTATATTTCCGTCAAAATTTATAAAATTCAACGCATCATTAAGTTTAAATAATATTATTATTGCAAAAGGTAAAATTACCGAAAGAGAGGGAAGGATTAGTATTTTGATTGATAATTTAATGAAATTATAAATAACCTGTTGACATTTCTAAATTCGCAATGGTAAAATATAAGCGTAAAATTATTAAGACAATAATAGATAAAGATCTTAATCTTAAGGAACGTATAGAATTAAAAAAAGGTATTAAAAAAGTAAAAACAGGTTCTTATCAGTATTTGAATATTGGTTTTTATCTTATAACTCCCTTATTAATAGGGATTTTTTCTGGGTTATATTTGGATAATAAGTTTGGTAAGAAGCCACTTTTTGTGCTCATGGGAATAGTAATCGGTGTTTTAAGTACTTTTTATAATCTTTATCGGTTAACAAAAATAAAATAATATGCCTGAGATAAGTATTAAAGCAGAGTCTATTTTTGAACTATTTGGTTTTCATATAACCAATTCACTTATTTTATCACTTATTGTTTTTTTACTTTTCATTATTATTGCTTTTGTTTATACAAAAGATATAACCGCTTCTAATAAAAGCGGTTTTTTTTATATTTTCAACGCAATGCTTCAAACTATTTATGGTCTTTTTGAATCTATTTTAGGGAGCAACACAAAACTATTTTTTCCTGTTCTATCAAGTTTTTTTGTATGGATTCTTTTTCAGAATTGGGCCGGTCTTCTTCCTGGCGTAGGAAGTATTTTAGTAAAAATAGAAGAACATGGTAGAATTCTTCATGTACCATTACTGCGTGGAAATAATGCTGATATAAACGGTACTTTAGCTTTAGCTCTCATCTCAGTAATAATGATACAAGTATTTGGAATCAAATTCTTAGGATTATCTGGATATTTGTCTAAATTCTTTAATTTTTCAAATCCGATTAATTTTTTTGTTGGTTTTTTGGATATTTTATCAGAATTTTCTAAGATATTATCTTTTACTTTTCGTTTATTCGGAAATATTTTTGCAGGAGAAGTTCTTATGACAATAATTGCATTCCTGATTCCATTTCTTGCACCATTTCCATTCCTTATTTTGGAAATTTTTGTGGGAGTTGTTCAAGCATTAGTATTTTCGTTGTTAACCACTGTTTTTTTAAGTATGGCTATTGCGAAGCACCATTAAATTACTAGCATCTATTATAAATTATATAATTACGAGGGAGGTGAAATTATGAACGCAGACGCAGTAAAATTAATTTCGGTAGCGATAGCAATTGGATTGGGAGCAATTGGGCCAGCGCTTAGTATTGGTATGATTGGATCAAAAGCAGTAGAAGCATTGGGTCGAAATCCAGAAGCAGAATCTCAAATCAGAACAGCAATGATTTTATCCTTAGCATTCGCAGAAGCTGTTGCTATTTATGCATTGGTAGTTGCACTTATTTTAAAGTTTACCTAATTTATCTTAATTATGGAAAATCTCGGCGTTGATCCAAAATTACTTTTGGCTCAATTAATAAATTTCGGTTTATTCTTTTTTCTTTTCAGTAAATTTATTGCAAAACCTTTTATGCAATATATTGAAAATGAAAAAAAGAAAGATTTGGAAAGACAACGGGTTTCTGAACTTGCCCTTAAACAAGAAGAAGAACTTGAAGTACATAAAAAAAAGATATCTGACAAGATGAATAAAGAGTTTAATGTAGCAATAGAAGAAGCTCGTAAAGATGCGTTAGAACTAAAAAAGCAATTGATAGCGGAAGCAAAAAAAGACGCCGAAGAGATTGTGTTGAAAGCTGAAAAAGAAATAACAACATCACAATCGTTAATGGAAAAAGAAATGAAAGATAAAGTATCTTCTTTAAGTATTATTCTCGTTTCCAAAGTATTAAAAGATTATCTAAGCGAGGATATTCAAAAAGCTGTAACAGCTCGAGTTATTAGTAATTTATCTCAATCCAAACAGAACTAAATGAAAATTAATCCCCAATTAAAAGAAGAGTTAAAAAAACATCTAGATAGCGAGATTCAAAAGTCAAAGGAGGAAGTAATTTTATTTTCACCTTATTCTTTAGAACAACTTGAAATAGATTCTTTGTTAAATTGTTTCCCAATGCTTAAGCGGAATTCTGTGAAAAATATTGTTGACTCCTCTTTAATTGGTGGTGTTATTATTCAATACGGTTCTAAAATCATTGATCTTTCGATTAAATCAGTATTACATACATTCCAAAAAAAACTCTATGAAATTAATTGACCAGTATTTAGATCAAATTGAAAAAGAGATTAAAAACTCAAGTCTTTCTGCAAAAACCGAGGAAATTGGTTTTGTTGAAGAGTTGAGAGACGGCGTTGTAATGGCACGCGGACTGGACAATGTTTCTTTTGGAGAAATAGTTGAGTTCCAAAATGGAGTTAAAGGATATGTAATTGATTTAATGGAAGATCTTGTTGGTATTATTGTATTAGGAGATTACTTAGGTATTAACTCTGGGGAACAGATAAGAGCATTAGGTTTAACTCTTTCTATACCTGTTTCAGACGAGATACTTGGAAGAGTTGTAGATCCGCTATGTCAACCTCAAGATAACGGGAAATTGATTCATCCTGATAAAATGTATCCTGTTGAAACAATTGCTCCAACTGTTGTATATAGGAAATCAGTTACTGTTCCACTTCAAACAGGTATAAAGGCAATTGATGCACTTATTCCGATTGGGCGTGGTCAAAGAGAACTGATTATAGGAGACCGAGGTACTGGCAAAACTACATTAGCCCTTGATACGATTATTAATCAAAAGTCCGAAAAGGTAATATGTATATACTGCGGAATTGGACAAAAAAACTCAAAAATAGCTCTTGTTTCAGATCTACTTCAAAAACAAGGTGCAATGTCATATTCAGTTATTGTCAACGCATCAGCCGCAGATCCAGTTTCTATGCAATATATTGCTCCATACTCAGCTTGTGCAATTGCTGAATACTTTATGGATAAAGGAAAGGATGTTCTTATTATTTATGATGATTTATCAAAACACGCGTGGGCTTATCGCCAAATTTCTCTCATTTTAAGAAGACCTGCAGGAAGAGAAGCCTATCCGGGTGATATTTTTTACCTTCATTCTCGTTTACTTGAACGAGCATGCAGACTCGCAGATTCAAAAGGCGGAGGATCAATTACTGCCCTTCCTATTGTAGAGACACTAGAAGGGGATGTATCTGCGTATATTCCAACTAATATTATTTCGATTACAGACGGACAAATTTTTCTTGAAACAGATTTATTTAATGCTGGGATTCGTCCTGCAATCAATGTTGGTTTGTCAGTTTCACGGGTTGGAGGGAATGCTCAAACAAAAGGAATGAAGCAAGTGGCAGGTCGATTAAAACTTGATCTTGCCCAATATCGGGAGATGGCTGCATTTTCACAGTTTGAATCTGACCTAGATGAAGAAACTAAAAAACTGTTAAATCGAGGCGCAAAAGTAACACAATTATTAAAACAGGAAAAAAACAAACCGTATTCATTGGCTGAACAAATTGTTGTTTTGTGGTTAGCATATAAAGGTTATTTAGATACACTTTCTCCGGAAGAAGTTACTATTTTTGAAAAGAAAATATTAGAAACGTTAAAAATAAAAGGATCCGAAATTGTAAAAACACTTATCAAAGAAAAAATGATTAGCGAAGATACTGAAAAGAAAATGGTGAAATTAATATCACAGATTGCTGAAGTTAAAAAAGTTTAACGTATGAATTTAAGACAAGTCCGTAAAAAAACTAAATCAGTAACCAATGTAAAAAAAATTACAAAGTCAATGCAGCTTGTTTCTGCAATAAAAATGAAACGAGCACAACAGGCTGCAATTGAAGCAAAACCGTATCAAGAACAATTAGAAGCTATCATAAACAGAGTTATGTATAAAAAAAATGAATCCATTTCGTCTTTATTGGTTAAACCAAAAATAGAAAAAAAATTTCTTCGTATCATTATTTCAGCAAATAAAGGACTCTGCGGTTCATTTAATATTGATTTATTACGATATTTATTGAAAAATAACGAGAAAAATAAAACTGATTATATCGTAGTAGGTAAAAAAGCAGCTACATTTGTATCTAAAATAGGTGAAACTATCTTAGCAGATTTTTCAAGCAATCAATCGTTAAATAACGTTTCAGCTATCTTTACCATGGTGATAAATAGTTTTTTGTCGGGTACATATTCTAAAGTAAGTATTATTTATAACGCATTTATTTCTACCTTAAAAACGGAAACTGTTGAACATACACTCTTACCTTTTTCACTTACCTCTGAGTTAAAAAAAGAAAGCGTAAAACATTTACAAAATGAATATATAATTGAACCAAATCCTGAAGATATTATTGATTCTTTATTGAAAAGTTATCTCAAGGACAAGATCAGGAATTCCATTGTTCAATCTGAGGCAGGAGAACATTCAGCAAGAATGATTGCAATGAAAAATGCGACTGATAATGCAAATGATGTTATATATAATTTGACATTGCTGGGAAATAAACTTCGCCAAGAAAAAATTACAAACGAATTACTAGATATGATTACAGCTAAAGAGTCAGTAGGAACGGTTTAATGTAAAAAGCAATTATTAATTTTTTTTTATATATGAACGAAGGAAAAATAATTTCAATACGGGGAGTTGTCGTAGACATTTTATTTGATGAAAAACAAACACCGAAAATATACGATGCACTATTTATGAATCATAAGAAACTGGGTAAAATTACCTTTGAAGTTCAATCGGTAATTGAACCAGGGTTGGTTCGGACAGTTGCAATGGGATCAGTCTTTGGTATTTCACGCGGAGAAAAAGTTTATAATTCCGGAAAGTCAATTGATGTTCCTGTTGGTGATGCAACACTTGGTCGTTTGTTTAATGTTCTTGGGGATACAATTGATGAAGAAAAACCAGTTGTAACAAAAACCAGACGATCAATTCATCAGCAAGCACCTTTACTTTCAGAACAATCTATTAAACAAGAAGTTTTCGAAACCGGTGTTAAAGTTATTGATTTAATTGCTCCTTTTATTAAGGGAGGAAAAGTCGCTGTTTTTGGTGGTGCAGGCGTTGGAAAAACAGTGGTTATTCAAGAATTAATACATAATGTGGCAAAAGCCCATCAAGGTGTATCAGTTTTTACAGGGGTTGGTGAAAGGACTCGTGAAGGAAATGATTTGTGGCATGAGATGAAATCGACAAAAGTCATCGACAAAACCGCGCTTGTTTTTGGTCAAATGAATGAACCTCCCGGTAATAGGTTGCGGGTAGCCTTAACAGGAGTAACAATGGCGGAGCATTTTCGAGATGAAAACAATATGGATGTTTTGCTTTTTATTGATAATATTTTCCGTTTTGCTCAAGCTGGTTCAGAAGTCTCAGCTCTACTTGGTCGTATTCCATCGGCTGTAGGATATCAACCAACATTAGCTTCTGAAATGGCATCCCTTCAAGAACGAATTACTTCTACCCGAAAAGGATCGATAACGTCTATACAAGCTGTATATGTTCCTGCAGATGATTATACCGATCCAGCTCCTGTTGCTACATTTGCACATTTGGATGCATCATTAAATTTGGAGCGTTCTTTAGCTGAGCAAGCATTGTTTCCTGCCATAGATCCATTAGCTTCTACTTCACGCGCACTTGACCCAGAAGTTGTTGGATCCGAACATTATCAAGTTGCTCGAGATGTTATCAAAACATTACAACGATATAAAGATCTTCAGGATATTATTGCAATTTTAGGCATGGAGGAATTATCGGATGCAGATAAGTTGGTAGTTTCAAGAGCCCGCAAAGTTCAACGATTTCTTACTCAACCAATGGCTGTTGCTGAACCATTTACCGGAAGACCAGGAAAATACGTATCCATTCAAGATACAGTTAAAGGTTTTAAAGAGATTCTAGAAGGGAAACATGATGCAAAATCGGAAACGGAATTTTATATGGTAGGAACAATTGATGAAATGAAATAATATATGAACATATTGCGATTAAAGATTATCACTCCAAAAAAAACTGTTTTAGAAACCGATATTAATCTTATAACAGTTCCTGCTGCAGATGGAGAAATTACTATTCTTCCTCATCATATAAATCTTTTTTCACTTTTAAAAGAGGGTATCGTACATTATGTAAGTGAAAAAAAAGAAGAATATCTCGCTGTAGGAGGGGGATATGTAGAAACAGATGGGGAAAACGTTCACTTACTAGTTTCAAGAGCATATGGACAGGATCAAATTGATAAAAAACAAACGGAAGAAGCAATAATAAAAGCAAAAAATGATATGAAGTCCGCTAAAGATAAAAATACATTTCAAGAAATTTCATCACTTCTTCGCAAATCTGTCATTGATCAGAAACTCCTTAAAAAAAGAGCTCCAAAATCATTTAGTGAACATGTATAAATTACTGTATAACGTTATTCTCAAATCTGTATACATATGTCAAGTTCGTCATTCTGGTAAGCGAAAGTAGTGAGCGCATCAAGAATCTAAATATTGATTCTGGACCCTTACAGGGTAAACAATCGCGTATGGTGCCAGAATGACATAATTTTAAGCATCGAGTTATTATTTATGTATGTTATAGTTAACACATGACATTAATTTTAGTTGAGTCTCCAACAAAAGCCAGAACCTTTAACCGTATCTTAAAAGACAAAGATTTTTTTGTGTTTGCCACGATGGGTCATATTAGAGACTTACCAGTTAATGAGATAGCAGTAGATACAGATAACAATTTTGTTCCCCATTATGAAAGGATGGATAAAAAGCAAAAAATAATAACAGAATTAATAGAGTTGGGGAAACAACATAACGACATTATTCTTGCTACAGATCTTGATCGTGAAGGTGAATCTATTTCCTATCATATAGCATATATTTTAGGTTTTATTAAAGAAAAATGGCCGGATTTTAGCGTTGTGAATGAAGGTAGTAGAACTATTAAACGAATCGTATTTCATGAAATTACTTCAAAAGCTCTTGAAGAAGCGCTTCAAAATAAATCGGATTTACGAAAAGATCTGGTAAAATCGCAACAAGCCCGAAGGATTTTAGATAGGTTAGTCGGATATCAACTTTCACCCCTTTTATGGAAAAAAACCGGAAAAAATTGGTTATCAGCGGGGAGAGTGCAGACCGTTGGGGTTCGACTTATCGTTGAACGCGAAAAAGAAAGAAGGTCTTTTAAATCAGATCTTTATTATCAATGCGTTGGAAATTTTAAACATAAGGAACAATCTTTTGAAGCAAAACTAATTAAAATAGGTGAAGAATCTGTTGAAAAAACAAAAACGATTCCACTTTATGCAGGTGATTATACATATACAAGTTCTTCTATTACAGATATCAATGTAAATAAAGTGCAAGATGATTTTAATACAGATTTATTTGTAGTTACTAAGACCGAAGAGGAAATGGTAAAGAGATACCCTCCTCCGCCATATACAACTTCACTATTACAACAAGACGCATTTTTTAAACTGGGTTTTTCTTCAAAAATGGTTATGAGACTTGCTCAGGATTTATACGAGCGGGGTCTTATTTCTTATCATCGTACAGATTCTTTTAATCTTTCGACTCAGTTTGTTTTTCGGGCTAAAGATTATATAGAAAAAACATTCGGTTCTTCATATATTCTTGACAAACCACGCGGATATAAAAATAAATCGAGAATGGCCCAAGAAGCTCATGAGGCTATCAGACCTACTAAACTTCTCCCAATGGAAGAAGCAATAAAAAAAACTGATAAAAGATTAACGATAAATCATAAACGTTTATATAAACTTATTTTTAACAGAGCTGTTGCAACACAAATGAAAGAAGCGGATATTAAACTGGTTAAAACGCAGATACAATCAGAAAAAAAATATGTATTTGAGTCATCACAGCAACAAATTTTATTCGATGGTTTTTTAAAACTTACCAACCCTGATTTTGTCAATAAAAATTTTAATGTACTCATAATTCCAGATAGGACTACAGTTGAATTATCAGAACTGAAAATGATAAGTAAAAATACAAGTCCTCCTCCTCGATATAATGAGGCTACCTTAATACGTATTATGGAAGAAAAAGGTATTGGAAGGCCATCGACATACGCTCCTATCATATCACTTATTCAGGAAAAAGGATATGTTGAGAAAGAAGGGAGATATTTTATTCCTACTCTGTTAGGGGAACCAATCTCAGATTACCTTTCTAAACAATTTCCTGAACTTTTCAATCTCGAGTTTACTTCAAAAATGGAAGATAGTTTAGATTTAATAGCTGAAGGAAAACTTCAGATGGTATCACTTTTGTCAGATTTTTATAAGCCATTCAAAGTTCAGTTGCAAAAAAACATGTCATCTAACGATTTACTTGCGATTAAAGAAGAGACACTGGAACCATGTCCTAAATGCGG
>PFLI01000064.1:0-1433 GCA_002785065.1 Candidatus Roizmanbacteria bacterium CG_4_10_14_0_8_um_filter_33_9 | reverse complement strand
AGTCTTTTTATTTGGCTCTTATGCTAAAGGAAACATCCATAAATATAGTGATGTTGACATAGCAGTTTTTTCAGATTATTTTAAAAATATGAGCAGAGTTGATGGTATTCACTTATTGCTATTACGCGCTATGGATTATGATATAGATATTGAGCCTCAACCATTTACTATGGATGAGTACAAAGAGCCAGTTGGTCTGGTAGAAGAAATCTTAAGTACCGGCATAGAAATACACGCTTATTCATAAAGAACAACACAAAGGGGCGGTTCTTTGTATCTTTGAAGATGAACAGGACTATCAGATTAAAAAAAATTAGTATATATCTAGTCGATAGTAGATAGTATATCGTATAGCGTAAAGAAAAAGATAGATTTAAAACACAAGATAAATTCGTTGTTGGTCGTTAGTATTTAGTAAAACCCCCACCTTAGTCCTCCCCTTGCAGGGGGAGGATATAAGAAATAGACAGGCGAGACGCCTGTCCTACGTTGGAAGTAGAGATTGCCGCGCTTGGCGCTTCCTGTAGTTACTCGCGATGATGGAAAAAGATAGATTCCCATTATCCGTTTTCACAGGGCCTGCCCTCATGAAAATGGGGGTACAAGTTTCGTGGGAATGACAGAAGGGAGCGAAAGTGTGGGATTTTTTATTTTTTCGTAAAGCTATAGAGCAGATAATATTTCCTCCCGGGTTTTTCTTGCTTTTAATTTTATTAATATATCTGAAGATGATTACTCTCCCTATTCTTTTGCACCATTAAGTAAAGAAGAGATAGGGGATACGGTAATGGTGATTCTATCGGGAGGTATGGTCCTGGGTTCTCCGGCAGCAGGTGAGGAAGGAGCAGCAAGAGGCATTAAATAATAATTTTTATGCTCTACACGAATGGATAGGTTTGGTCTATTATGGTTTAGATTTTAGGTGAAGTGTTGGGCAAACTCTTAAATGAATTGAAAAAATATAACCAGCGGTTTTGGTAAGCTGGTTTAAAAATATAATAGGATATGAGATAGTAAAAAATGATAACCGGTTTATAGGAAGATATTTGGGTATAAGGAAGGGGATTGTGATGCTCTCTTCACAGTCACTCGAAATGGAAGGGATTGTGATATAATGAATTTATAAATCATAATGTCACGGAATTAATAAAACAAGCCTTTGAGGTTTTTTGAGAGAAAGATGATAAAGGGGGTATAAGCAATGAAGTTTATTGTAACAATTGAACGAGATGAAGATGGAATGTTTGTGGTAGAATGTCCATCTATTCCGGGATGTGTAAGTCAGGGTAAGACTGAGCAGGATGCAGAAGATTCCACTTTTAAGTGGGCGTGTGGAAACGGCAAGTAAAAATGCACCTTGCACGGAAAATATTTCTTGTATCGAGTTTTTTCTGTGCAGGGGGAGGGAAAATAAAAATTTCGATTATTTTTAA
>PFLI01000178.1:1608-3421 GCA_002785065.1 Candidatus Roizmanbacteria bacterium CG_4_10_14_0_8_um_filter_33_9 | reverse complement strand
ATTTCTAAATATTTGCTAACTCCAACATATGATTCCGGTTTTAATTTTAACAGAAGTCGTTTGTCTTTTTTTGAAAGAGGAAGAGTTTGTATAAAAAGACGATATGTTTTTTCAGTAATGTATTTTCCTCTAAAAAAATCTTTTACTAAATCATAACCGTTTTTAATACTTCTTACACGAAGTAAATTCTGGACTGGTTCAGATAACACTTCGTAATGATTGTTCAAATCAGATATTAAAATGTCTTTGTCTCCTTCAACACGATTTAATCCTTCCAGTATGCTTTGATAAGAAAGAATTGAATATCCAAATGCAATCCCAAACGATCTCCTGACTGTACTATCTGATAAATCTCTCTGTAATCGTGATTTTGATAGTTTTCTAGCATACATATCAAAAAGTGAATTTGCTATTTCAAATCCGCCTTCCGCTCCTTCAAAATATATTGGATTAATTTTATGGGGAAGCGCAGTGGAACCAACTTCTTTTCTTATAGTTTTTTGTTTAAAGTAGCCCAGCATTATATATATCCACATGTCAACGCATAAACCAAGAAATATATTATTGATTCTCGAAAGTGTTTGAAATAATCTTATGTAACTATCATAATGCTCAATTTGTGTTGTTACACAATCAGAAACAAATCCTAATGAAGCAACGAATTTATTACTAAACTCAACCCAATTTATCTGAGGAAATAACAATTGATGAACATTTAAACCCCCTGTATTTCCGGTCAATTTTCCATGAAGTTTTATTTCATATAGAACCTGGATTTCTTCAATTAATCTATTTACATATACCAACAACTCTTTTCCAAGTGTTGTCGGTGCAGCCGGCTGTCCGTGAGTCCTTCCTAACATTGAAAAAGATGAATTAGATATTACATCTTTTTTAAGATTTTCAACGATAAGAGTTAATAAAGGTAAAACTTCATCCTTTATGCAACCCTCAATCATTTGTGCATATGCAAGATTATTTATATCTTCAGAAGTAAGTCCGAAGTGAACCATCTCAGAAATATCTTTCATTGATGTTTGTTGCAGTTGTAATTTTAAATATTCTTCAACAGCTTTTACATCATGATTTGTTTTTTTTTCAATTTCCCTTACTTCTTTATATGTTTTTGATGTCTCATTACTACTTAATAAGTTAAGTTGTTTCTCTTCCTTAGAAGTGATTTTTCGGATAACACCATACTTTGATAAAAAAATCAGATATTTAACTTCAATTTCGAGTCGATTTTTAAGAAGTGCATTTTCGGAAAAGTAACGTGATAGACTGTTTAATTTATGCCGATTCCTCCCATCAAGGGGTGAAATTGCAGTTTCTACAGTATAGTTATTTTGCGAGTTTTTCACCGAAGACTATTTATATCAATATTCCATTTATTTGTCAAAGGATTTTAAATTTTCGTGAAGAATCATAACAATTTTAAGTATCCTACTTTAGTTAAGGCCTCTCTTTTGTTTGTTTTGCGATTGTTTCAAATCAGTTTAACGAACTGCAGCAGCTAAAATTGTTCTATCATCATAACCCTGCCCCATTCCGTTACCAAAATTAACTCTTGATGCTTGACTACTAGCAGCTTCACAATAACTTTGTAAAGACGGTGTTCGAGCGGGACAAGGCGGTAAAGTCATCTGGCTATTCCCGTCAACTTGTCGCGTCATCATTCCATCAGAAGCAAGAATAACCATATCTCCTGATTTAATAGTATATCGTTGATGTTCTACTTCTTGTCCAAAAGCATTAAAATTTTGATAAAGATTTGTTCGCGGTTCTCCCGCTGGTTTTGGAGAATTGATCAAAA
>PFLI01000178.1:0-1581 GCA_002785065.1 Candidatus Roizmanbacteria bacterium CG_4_10_14_0_8_um_filter_33_9 | reverse complement strand
AAAACGCGTAAACATTTCCGGCGCTATAAATATCCATTAAATAACCACCAGTCACCGGACGGAAAAAACTAATTGCAAATCCTGTATTACAATCATATTCAGCATATGTATTTAATTGTTCTCTTATCAGTCTATCTCTATCCATTTCTGTTCTTTTATTATATAAATTTTGTCTAAAATGAGGGGCTGTTAACAATAAAAAAGAAAGAATATCAACTGTATCTGCACCTTGTCCTTCATCAACTACTGCTAGAATTGTTTGATCTGGATCGGTCACAATAGTTATTCTATCCTGGTTACCCCATCTAATATAATCTTGACCTAATCGTGCTTTTTCGTTACCAGTTGTCGTCGCAAAAACATGAAGACCCGGTGGAATACTTTCTTTTCTTATATCTTGGCGTCTTAATTCACGTGATGATACATAAACAACTTCATCTATATGTTGTTCTCCTGCTTCAACAGCAGTTATGTGAGAAATTGGTTCAACTTTCTGCGCTCTTAATCTACTTGATGCTTGTTGTATAGATTCAGGAGCAGTCCATTCTTTAACATTAATACCTGCCCTTCTCGCAGCTGCAACCCCTGCATTATACTGTTGAACGATTTGCTCATCTCTATTCTGACTGAGTGGAGCAACACTTATTTTTGGAGTTATTACCTGATTCATTTGTCTTCCTGCCCTCTGTGGACGAGGAGTTCTTTCTGCGTCAAAGTTATCCATATATACATTATTAGATCAACTGCGTAATAAGCGAATTAATAATCCAGGATAACCGATAATGGTTGTTTTTATCTTTCTAAGGATGCAACTGTCTAAATAATAGCCGGAAGTTACAAAGGGCTACGATATTTTTAATATGTTGGTTGTATTCTTTTTCTATAGATACCCCCGCCCCTTCGTTTCACTCAGTGACAGGGTACTTATCGGAACAACTCAAGCTCCGCTTGTCCTGAATCCTGCTCTTGTTGGTATTTGACATAACGTCTGACAACACCCTCATCGATCCCAACCGTGGATACAAAGTATCCCACCGTCCACATGCTGTTTGTTGTATCATACAGTTTTTCCAACCACTGGATTTCTTTACGAATGATCTTTGCACTTCTGCTTTTGATTATTTCAACCACTTTGGATACTGAATACTTGGGTGGAATGATCAAAACTAAATGAACATGTTCAGGTTGGATATTGATTTCCACCATTTCCACTGCGTTGATATTCTCCATGGTACTTCTTATTGCCCGTTCTGCAACGGATCGAAACTTCGCAGGATTCAGAGCTCTATGCCGATACTTGGTAACAAACACGATGTGATATTGACATCTATAGGCCGTATGAGCCAAAAGCCGTATATCCATATACTCTTATTGTATCGTATCGGCATCTCGCTCGGGCATTCACGCCCGCCCCTTCGTTTCACTCAGTGACGGGAATCTCTGCTAATCTTTAGATCGATATGTGTCTGACAGAATTTTGTATTTTTTCATTCGAGATAAAATATGCTCAACAATTATCCTTCTTTTGGCAAGTTTAGTATTATGGATTTTCTCAGATCTTGTTAATATTTTCTTCCACCT
>PFLI01000066.1:6584-14430 GCA_002785065.1 Candidatus Roizmanbacteria bacterium CG_4_10_14_0_8_um_filter_33_9 | reverse complement strand
TCCAAAATACTATAATTTTATCAAGCTTTTAAGACAGCAACTTAACTTAAATTTTGAGTAAAAAAGCCGTTTCTAGCCGACCAGTGCCTATTTTTTAAACATTTCAGTATCAAAATATCCTTCAAATCCTCTCACATCATTTCCTACTTTATTTATCCGCCCAATAATATACGACCCTCTTTCCACGACCTGTTTACTTATTATTGTCTTATTCTGGCCAAAAGATGTAAACCCCTGAGGGTTCGTATCAACATAATTATTGATAATTAACCGGTTGCTTAACAGAGCAAGAAGAGGCACAATTTCATACGATCCGTAGAGCGGATAATGTTTTGGTAATTTTTTTATTCCTTCTGCAATTTCTATCGCATTAGAAAACTTTCCTTTTGGAATAAGATTATTTGAATAATCAAACCAATTGAAAAGCATAAATAAATAACAGAGAATGACTATTCCTCCCATTAGTTCTTTACTTATTTTATAGTCGCTATACAGTGCTGACAATCCCTCAATGAAAAAAAATATGAGGAACGCAATAAGTGTATCTAAGTACAAATAATATAAATCAGGGAATATAAGGAAAAAAATGAGAATGAATAAAAACGGAAATAACAATTTCTTTTTTCCAACAACAATCCCGATAAAAGCGCCGATTAATAATAACCATTCGTGTTGAAAAAAATATTGATAAATAAGATTTTTATCAATACCTAAGGGCCGATTAAAATGAAATGAAATAATATAAGAAACTACATGGGAAAAATCCATAATAATAAATGGCAGCAACAGTATTAAACAGGCGACTATAAATCCTATTAATAATGTAACTAGTTGTTTTTTATCTTTTTGGAAATAGGTAACGATAAACCATCCGACTATCAAGGGTATCGCATATAATTTCGTACATACTGCCAACCCCCAAAATAATCCAGAAATAAACGATTTTTTATATTCCATACACAACAGTGCAAACCAACAAAAACAAATGACCAATTGAACTCCCGTAATATAATCCGAAGTTGCCAAAACAGTAAAAGAAAATAGATATAAAACCGGGGCAAAAAAAGAGAGTTTATTGTTTATTTTTTTTAAATATAAAAATAACAAGGTAGCATTAATAATCTCCAAAACAACCGGAACCGTCTGAAATAAAATCGGTGTCTTATTAAGAACAAGATGGAGGAAAGATAATACTAAAATAAGTACTGGTGGATCAACAAAAAAATAATCCCGATAAGGAAGAATTCCTTGTCCCAAAAGAGAAGCCATATAAACATATTCATTCCCATCTCCAAACCGAAATGTTAACTGCGATATTTTCAATCCAAAAAATATAAGCGAAGAGATAACCAAAAAAAACCATCCAATCATATCCTTCTTCTCCGTATGATAAAATAGTTTCATGTCTTCCATTATCGCAGATCTTCACATACATTCAAAATATTCCCGCGCAGTCTCTCTAAAAATGGATCTAACCGAAATCGGCAGATGCGCCTCTCAAAAAGGTATTCATCTTGTTTCAACCGGAGACTGGACTCACCCATTATGGTTTTTATCAATTCAAAATGAATTAAAGGAAGTTAATGAAGGAATTTATGAACTAAAAAAAACACACCCTGATCAAAAACACAAAGTTCGCTATATGCTTACTACCGAATTATCAAGTATTTATACTCAGGGAGGAAAAACAAGACGTATCCACAATGTTATTTTTTCTCCCTCCATTAAAACAGCGTTAAAAATTATCACCCAGTTAAAAAAACACGGAATAAACCTTTCCTCAGATGGAAGGCCGATTCTTGGTATGTCTTCAAAAAATCTTCTTGAGCTTGTTCTGGGAATTGATCCAAACTGCCTCCTGATCCCTGCTCATATTTGGACTCCATGGTTTTCATTGTTTGGTTCAAAATCAGGATTTGATTCAATAGAAGAATGTTTTGGAAAAGAAAACGCCAAATACATTTATGGGATTGAAACTGGCCTTTCATCCGACCCGATCATGAATTGGCAGATAAAGGAACTTGAAACAAGATCAATCCTCTCCTCATCCGACGCCCACTCGGGACAAAAGCTTGGCCGTGAAGCCACTGTCTTTATATCAAACTCAAATCTCAAAGGTCAAATGTCAAATCTACAAATCAAGTCTCAAATGTCAAATTATTCATACACTGACATTGTGAATGCGATTAAGCAAAAACCTGATGGAAAACTTAAAATCGGATATACTATCGAATTTTTTCCTGAGGAGGGCAAATATCATTGGACCGGTCATCGCACATGCAATATTAAATACAGTCCGAAACAGGAAAAAGAAAAGGGTGTTATCTGTCCTGTGTGCAAACAACCACTTACTGTCGGAGTAGA
Organism: Candidatus Roizmanbacteria bacterium CG_4_10_14_0_8_um_filter_33_9; assembly: GCA_002785065.1. GTDB lineage: Bacteria > Patescibacteriota > Microgenomatia > UBA1406 > GWC2-37-13 > UM-FILTER-33-9. The sequence continues at coordinate 12,066 of PFLI01000066.1, read as the reverse complement.
AAGCCGTGTTGCGGATCTTTCAAACAAACTGCTCGAAAAAACCGATTTACTCTACGCGAAAAACTCAGTTGGTTTAACATTTGTCGAAGATCAGGATAAAAAAAGAAGACCTTTTGTGTCAATCATTCCTCTTCTTGAAGTTCTTTCCCAACTTCACAACGGTTCTCCAACAAAAGCTATGCGCGCATATGAAGAAATAACTGACACAATCGGAACCGAATTTGATATTCTTCTTAAAATCCCGATTGATGTTATTGAAAAAAAGGGCGGATTAGAACTTGCAAAAGCAATAGAAAAAATTCGCAATAGATCTGTCTATGTAGATCCGGGATATGATGGAGTATTTGGAGTGGTAAAATTAGGTAAAGATGAAAAACCAGAAATTACTCCTGCTTTATTTTAAAAATATCATATTATTTCTTTTTGTCTTTCTGCTCCCAACGCAGTTTGGAAAACATTTTTTTTTACCTTTTTCCTATATTTCCGGAGTAAGGATTGATTACCTTGCGCCCACAGTATATGTAACCGATATCTTAACAATCTTTCTTGTAACATTACATAGTAGAGATGTTCTCCATTTTTTCAAAAAAGGATTATTTCTTTATTTTGTATTTTTTATTTGTTTAAATATTTTGTTTTCATTATCGCCACTTATTTCTTTGTATCGTTTTTTTAAAATTATTGAGTTTCTCATTATTGTTGCTGTTTTCAAAAAAGAATATCCAACAAGGAAAAATCTGATCATGCAGGCTTTTTTATGCGGACTTTTATTACAATTTATACTTGTCATAACACAATTTACGGTAAAACACTCTCTCCAGGGAATCTGGTACTTTCTTGGGGAACGGTATATTCATCTTGGACTTCCGGACATTGCAAAAGCAAGTATAAATGGAGCTGAATTTCTTCGTCCTTATGGAACATTTTCACATCCCAACTCAATGGCAGGTTTTTACCTTATGCTTTCTTTATTCATTCTCACAAATAAATCTATTACAAATTTGTTTTTTAAATACGTTTTCCTTCTCTTTTCCGCATGCATAATCATACTTTCGTTTTCAAAAGCAACACTTATTATTTTTGGACTATTGCTTTTGTATTATTTTGCTCCCTTTTCCATCCGTTGTCGAATTTGTTTTGCTGCTAAATTCGTAACTATCGGAACGATCATTCTCTTATTTATGATTGTTCAGACTGACCCGCTTAGTTTTCAAAAAAGAACCGAACTTATCTCTGACGCTTTTAACATAATTATGCAGTTCCCATTATTAGGAACGGGTATTGGCAACTATCTTCATGCCCAAATTAATTTTCCCATTCGTTATCCTTATTTTTTTCTCCAACCAGTACATAATATATTTCTGCTTCTTATTGCGGAAACCGGAATTCCTTTTGGACTTTTTTTTATTGGAAAGATAGTTATTATTTTTGCAAACACAATTCGAAAGTCTTTAATGCTTCTTCCTTTTCTTGCGGTAGTGTTTACTGGGATGATTGACCACTACTGGTTTACCCTTCAACAAAACATTCTTTTACTTGCCGTTATGTCTGGGATTCTTCTTTCAGATGCAGTATTATTAAAAAATGGAGAGTAAAAAAATATCTAATAAACCCCGCAACTTTATTATTGATGATCTACGCGGTTTAGGAATCTTTGTTATGATCATGATTCATACCAATGCATATTTTCTTCAAAATAAAATTGCATATACAACGCTTGAATTAAGTCAATTTGCGGTAATTCTTTTTATTTTTTGTTCTTCCTATCTCTCATTCCAAAAAGAATTGATCTTTACTCCACAATCTTTTTTTGTATATGTAAAGAAAAGGTTTCTCCGTTTAATTCCACCTTATTATTTTTTCTTAGCAGCTCATTTTATCCTTATTTATATTGCACAGCGAAAAAAACTTACTCAACAATATATCTTGAATAATGTATTTATAACAGGAGGAGTGGAGTTTAACTGGCTCGTGTTTCTCTTTTTGGAGTTTACTTTCCTCACTCCATTTTTATACGTGTTACGAAAAAAAAGACTTAAGTTGTTTATGTTTTTTTTCATTTCCAGCATATTCAGTGCAATCATTTTCCTTCAATATACACCGCTTCCTTATTCCCGTTACTTTATGTGGCTCCCTTGGTCTATTATCATTATTTTTTCACTTTTTTTTGTAGAACTTGAAAAAAACAAGAAATTTATTATCGGTGCAACGCTTGTTTCAGGTGCTCTTTTTTTTCTTTCCCGAACATATCAACATCTTACATTCCATTCGCTCTATCATTACAGTAATAAATATCCTCCCAATATCTATCATCTATCTTATGGTATTTTTGCCACTCTTATTCTTTATAAAATATCAGAGTACAATCTTTTAAAACCATTTCGAAATCTGTTTGCTTATTTAAGCAAATACTCCTACTCAATTTATTTCATTCATATTCTCGTCATCTATATTGTCACCATCTTTATGAAGATCAAGTTTAACTGGGTAAGTTTTTTCTTTACAGTCCTTATTCTTAGTGTGATCGTACAAATAATAATGAATAGAGTATGGAGTTTAATTTTCCCCCGAAAGATTGGAATAAAATAAATTTATTTATTCGTCATCCCGAGCGCAAGTCGAGGGATCCCTCCATGCGCTTACGCTTGGTCGGGATGACAAAACATCACCTCTTTTCAACATTAAACAGAGGTCCGACGATCTGGATATTTGCCGGCGCACGCTGATTAAAATAGGTCTTGAATTCACTCCATGCATCAAATGTTTTTGTTCCCGCGTCTCCTGAAACAGTAACTGTGGTACTGCGACCACTTCCAAAATTCGCACTCACCGAAACCGAATCAATAAAATTAAAAGTCGTTAATCCTCTATTTTTTAACTCTTCTTTAACTTTGTTTGTATCCCATGTTTCTTTACCTGCAGGATTAGGTTTATCAGTCTGGTATAAATTTCCTATTGTGTTTCCATCTTTTAAAGCCAACATTATTACATTTACAATATCTGCAACTTCTCCGCTTGTGAGCCACGCAGTCCCCCCATAGTTTGATCTTGAACCCCAATCACAATAAAACCAATCAGACTTCCCATATGAAGGTCCGTCATATGCATTATTTTTAATATCATCAAAGCTGTTATATGCACTCTTTCCGTCTTGCGTATCTTTTGTCCATGGCCGCGAATTCAAATCTCCACCTGAAGCATATGTGTAACCTCCGGCAGTAGAAGAAAAGTATGCAGATATTGGATTTCCGTCTTTTATCATTACTTTCCCGGCGGTATCTTTAACGGCATTTAACCAAGATCCATCGCAATCAGTTTTTTCATGATCTTTATCAAAGACTTGACAATATTGAGTTGCACAAATGGACATATCTCCATTATTGGTGGAGGCTAATACATAAGATCGAACAGCAACCGCCTGAGCTTTAAGAGCGGCAGAATTATTATCTGTCCAACTACATGGAATTTCATAAATATGTTTCATATAATCCTCCAAGCTTCCCGACCAAACAATATTCCCACTATTAAAACCATTGGTATCATTTACTTTTATCTGCATATTTTGATCCACATCTTTATAATCATCAAAGTTGTAATAGGCGTGTAAAATTGTATTCCAGTCCTGATTATCTTTTGCTCTTCCCCAAGCTCCATATTGATTCATACCTACCCTATGTGGAATTCCAAATGTAAAAAATCCAAAGCGGGGAGAAAATCCTGGATCTTTACCATTTGTTAAATCACTCGAACAACCTCCACTGGTTGTATAAGCGGATTGAGGAAGATTAAGCGCTGCCAAACGTCCTGCGATCAATCGATCTCGCTCTGCCGCAAGTTCCGCGATTTTTCCACTTAATTCTCCCAAATAAGCTTTTGTTTTTGCCACTTCTCCTGCTAAAAAAGTTGATTGTTTTTCCACATCTGCTTTCAAAGCAGTGAGCTGTATTTGTTCTGTTTCAAGTTCCTTTTTTTTCTCTTCTATGTCTTTGATATACATAACAATCTTAATAATGGTTCTCTTGTCTTCATCAACAAGTGTTTTCCCATAAAAAAAATTCCGTAAAGAAACAGAAAGATTATCTGAAAGAAGAAGTTGAACCAAGGTTAATGTATTTTTTCCAATGTTTTTATAATATGACTTTGCTCTAGCATTTAGTAATTGCTTTTGATAAACAAAAACTTTTTCTCCTTCTTTGACTTCTTTTTTTTTCTGGTCTACTGCAGATTCAATTTGCTGCACTTGTGTCTTTATACCTTGTAACTGTTTATTAAGTTTGGTGAGGGTGGCTTCGTTTGTTTGATTTGCACTATTAATCTCACTAAATGTTTTTTTTAAATCTTCCAACTCTTTTGTAACATCAGTTAATAAATCACCATAAACAACACCTGAATGAAAAATGCAAAACAAGAAAAGATAGAGTATTAAAATGAATTTTTTCATGAATACCTTCATTATACTTCGTTTTTTATGTAAAACTCCATACGTCATTCTGGCCCGCCTTGCCGAACAGGGCGAGGCAGGCACCATGCGCAATTGTCCAGAATCGATTCTGGATGCGCCCGCCTTTGGCGAGGCTTACCAGAATGACGAATTGCTTATTAAAAATTCAAATTATTGTTATACTAATTATATGAACAGGAAAAAAATATTTATTTATTTTATTTTATTTTTTTCTCTTTTTTTAATCTTGGTTCGTTTACCAAAAGTTCAAGCTGACCGATACGCAACCTGCGACGCATGCGGTTACTGTCCCATTATTGTCAATGACAATACTAATATAGATACTCCTTCAGGAGAATGTATTCCAACAATTACTCCACCAGGAAATTGGAAACAATGTGCAAAATGTCTTTACCCAAGTCTTTATCCCACAGACTCTATTCCTAATGCAGGCAATTGTTCGACTTTAAAAGTTGATTCCACAACAAACCAAGCACCATCAGCATTCCCCGGCCGTCAATATACTGCAATTGGGTGTATTACCTCAGAAGGGGGATTTAATAACAATACCGGTTCTGGGGCTTCTTCATTTACTCAGGCTTTATTTGATCTTGTTGTTTTTAAAATGATTGGAGGAATGGCATTGTTATATTTAATGTATGGTGCTTTCTTAGTTATTACATCTCAATCGGATCCGGAAAAACTCAATCACGGAAAACGTGTTGTATATGGGGCTATCACAGGGCTCGTCTTTGTACTAACCTCTGTCCTTCTCGTAAACATAATTGGATCAAATATGTTGAAGATTCCTGGTTTTAGAAGTGTGCCGTAGTAATTTATTTACTCCTTTTTTCTTAAATAAATACCTCCAAGCAGTGTAGAAAAAATGAGAGGAAACAATAATGCAGGACCAGTGTTAGGAATTGACGATACGTTTGAAACTGTGTTATATGTATGATATCCGGTTGAATTATCTGTATTGTTTAATGTTGATTGATCATTTGTATTGGAAGATGTATTGCTTGTACCGCTATTATTACC
>PFLI01000066.1:0-6548 GCA_002785065.1 Candidatus Roizmanbacteria bacterium CG_4_10_14_0_8_um_filter_33_9 | reverse complement strand
TGGTGTTGGTGTAATTTTTGGTTTGTTAAAATTAAACAAATTTCCAAATAAGCTTGTTGATTTTGTTTCTGTTTGAACAATTGGTGTTGGAGTTGGTGTCACTGTTGATTTAGAAAAAAGGGGCAATTTGCCTGTTAAATTTATACGACCGCTTGCAACTGCAATAAAAACCGCAACAACTACAAGTCCAAGGATAAAAGAGATTGCTTTATTAAATTGATCCATAATAGTACTATTATACTACTATAAGATATCATTTTCAATTGAATTTGACTTTTCTTCAAAAATATACCAAAATAAGATATGGACCAGTCCGATCAAACATCAAACCAGGTAAATCCACAACGAATATTTACATGGAAAGCTCCTCTTCGTGCTTTTAAAAAAAGAGGTAAAAACGTCCTTCGCTTTTATGGTGCCCTTGCTTTTTTATTATCCCTTATTGTTTTTTTCTTTGGAGATAAAATACTTCTTATTCCCATTTTAACTCTCTTATTTCTCTTTTATGTACTTACAATAACACCTCCTCCTGAGGTGGAAAATATCATTACCACATTTGGCATTGAAAGCGCAGGGGTTACACTTCGATGGGAATTTCTTTCTCATTTTTTCTTTATAACCAAAATGGGTTCTCAAGTCCTTACACTAGTAAGTAACGCTCCATATTACTATCATGCATATTTTGTCATACCAAATGAAGATATTAAAAAGGAACTTGTTTCAATACTGTCAAAACACATAATGTATGTTGAAAAACCTCAACGAACTTTTACCGATCGTGTAATCGATTGGTTTTCAAATCTCATTCCCGATGATGAAGATGCTAAAATCAAGATCGAAACTCCTTCATCTTTTCCCCAAACACAGATACAGGCATCTCTTTAACACCAAACAAGCGGCCCCACTGTTTTACTCCTTCATCCGTTGAGATAATCGTACCGTTTAGTTCTTTTGCAAGACAGATAAGATCTAAGTCTGCAACGCTATCTAAAAATCCATAACGCGTAGCCTGACGATATCTCTCTCTGTAGCCCCGAATTGCTTTCCCAATAGCAATCTCAAAGTCCATCTTATTGAGATTACCTTTTCCAAGAATAAGACGAGCCCCTTTTTCGATTTCTTCTTCGCCAATACGTAATCCTCGATAACTTCTTACTCGAATATCTTCAACCAATTGATAAAAAACACGAGCTGAAAATGATATCGTATCAATCTCGGGAGACTGTATTGTTATTACACTAAAAAACTTCGTAAGAAAAGGCTGGGTCTTATCTTCAAAAAAACTTAAGACTTCCTCAACAATTCGCGGTGGCATATATAAAATGCCCTTTGAGGTTTTTTTCAGTTTTTCAGCAATATGAGTAACTTCTACAATAACATCCTCTGTTTTTGCTCCTAAGTTAAATCCTTCCTCCATATTAAAAAATATATTTGTATCTAAAACGTAATTATTCATAAATCAATGATAGCATATATTTCAAATCGCTAAGCACAAAGCTCATTTCTTTACAATTTAAGCTGTAGTTTTGAAATTTGAAATTTGAGATTTGAAATAACAAAGAGATATCAGTATCATTCTGTTCAATTTATTTATGGTATATACCACATTTATTTTCTTTTCAGGCTGAAATTTCATGTTGATATGATTTGAATATATTTTGACCTCTTGTATTTCTACCGATAGTGTTCTAAAGTTTTATGTGGCACTAAATAGTAAATAAAAACAAATATGTATTGTATATTTTGTACAAACACAGAAACAGAAGTTATTGAAACAAGAGTTTCTGATGACGGGACAACAGTTAGAAGAAGAAGACAATGTCCAAAGTGTCAAAGAAGATTTACATCATATGAGAGAGTTGAAGAACTTCCCATCCTTGTGATAAAAAGAGATAGTAGAAGAGAACGTTTCAATAGAGACAAATTACGAAGCGGGATTTTTAAATCGAGTGAAAAAACATCGGTTACTGCAAGCCAAATAGAAAAAATAATTTCTCATATTGAACAAGAGTTGAAACAAATGGACGCATCTGAAGTTGAAAGCAAACAACTTGGAACATGGGTTGCAAAATGGTTGAAACAAATTGATAAAGTTGCATATATCCGATTTGCATCTGTTTTTAAACGTTTTGTCGATATCGAAGATATTAGAAAGGAAGTAAAAACATTAAAATAGTTACACATTTTTTATAATTTTTAATAATTATATGAAGCTTGCTGGAATTTCAGAAAAGGTTTTCTTGGATCGCTATTCTTTAAAAGATAAAGCCGGAAGCCCCATTGAAAAAACACCCGAACCAATGTGGAGACGCATTGCAAAAGCAGTAGCTTTTATTGAAAAAAAAGAAGATCGAAAAAAGTATGAAAAAGAGTTTTATTTTGCGATGAAAGATTTTAAATATATACCCGGCGGAAGAATTCTTGCAGGTGCAGGTACTGGATATGAAGTTACCTATTACAATTGCTTTGTGATTCCAAGCCCTAAAGATGCGCGTGATGGTATTTTAGAAACGTTAAAACAAATGGTTGAAATAATGGCACGTGGAGGAGGAGTTGGGATCAATCTTTCTTCCCTTCGACCTCGTGGAACACGAGTAAGAAAAGTTAACGGTTTTTCTTCAGGGCCTTGCAATTGGGCAGAATTATTTTCAGTTACAACAAAAGATATTATTCAGCAAGGAGGAACAAGACGTGGAGCCCTCATGCTAATGCTTTGGGACTGGCACCCTGATATTGAAGAATTTATTACCGTAAAACAGGATTTTACCCGAATAAACGGGGCAAATCTTTCACTTTGTATTTCTGACAGTTTTATGGAGGCGGTTGAAAAGGATGCCGACTGGGAATTGGTTTTTCCCGATACAACTGATCCTGAATATGATGAAAAGTGGACCGGAGATATATTTACTTGGAAACAATTAGGTAAAAAAGTCATTGTTAAAAAAGTGGTAAAAGCAAGAAAAATCTGGGATCTCATCGCTACAGCTGCATGGAAATCGGCTGAACCTGGAGTTGTTTTTATGGAACGATATAATAAATGGCATAACAACTGGTATTGGAACCGAATAATATGTGTTAATCCATGCGGCGAAGAAGGGCTTCCACCATGGGGTGTATGTAATTTAGGTTCAATAAATTTGAGCAATTTGGTAAAAGGTAATAATATTGACAAAAAGGCAACTTTTGATTTTAATTTATTAAAAAAGATTACCCGCGCAGCAGTGCGCTTTCAAGATAACGTAGTCGAAATGGATCCTTATGTATTTCCCGGAATAAGAAAAACCCAGTATGAGGGTGAAAGAAGAATCGGAGTAGGAACTCTTGGGCTTGGTGACACTCTCATTAAATTACACCTGCGATATGGCTCAAAGGAATCTTTGGTTTTTATAGACAAAATTTATCGTACCATCCGAAATGAGGCTTACGCAGAGTCAGTAAATATCGCAAAAGAAAAAGGTAGTTTTCCTCGATTTGATAAGGAACAGTATCCAAAAGGAAAATTTATTCAAGAACTACCAAAAGATATTCAAAATGATATTAAAAAATCAGGTATTCGAAACTCACTTCTCTTGATGCAAGCTCCAACCGGCTCAACATCGCTTATGGCCAACACAACAAGCGGAATAGAACCTGTTTTTGAATTTGAATTTATCCGCCATGATAGACTGGGAGAGCATGTTTTAAGACACCATTTATACGGACAATGGTATCAAAAACACAAAAAAGAAATTAAAGAAAATAAATTGAAAAAGCCTGAGTGGTTTGTATCAGCTAACGAACTATCTCCTGAAGATCATGTAAAAGTTCAGGCAACCATCCAAAAATACGTAGATGCTTCAATATCAAAAACAGTAAATGCACCAAAAACACATACAATCGAAGATGTAAAAAAACTTTATTCTTTGGCGTATAAACTAGGGCTAAAGGGAATGGCCTATATGAGGGAAGGATCAAGAACAGGAGTACTTGAACGAATTGAAAAAGAAGAAGAAGAAAAACCAATAACGCCAACATTCGCTGTTAAACCACGCCCAATGGTAGTACATGGATCAACATATCGAATAAACACTCCTGTTGGTGTCGCATTTATTACTGTTAATACAAATGGCGGATCTCCCCCAGAACCTCTTGAAGTTTTTATAAACATTAGTAAGCCTGGATCAGATATTTCCGCTATGGCAGAGGGTTTGGGAAGAACAATTTCTCTTGCTTTGCGATTTGCTTCACACTTACCCGCACTTCAACGAATTCAGGAAATTGTTAGTCAATTACAAGGAATTGGAGGAGCGCGAACAATGGGTTTTGGAAAAGATAAAATTCGCAGCCTTCCCGATGCAGTTGCAAAAGTACTTGCAATGCATTATGAAATTAACGGACACAAAAAAGAACAACCCGCTCAAAAACCTAAGTTAGTTACAGAAACAACGCAGCCAACCTTAATTCAAACACCAGAAAGTAGAGGAAATTTTGACATATGTCCATCTTGTGGCGAAGCTTTACTAGTCCACGAAGAAGGATGCAAAAAATGTTATGGGTGCGGATACTCGGAGTGTTAGATATTAGAAGGTGGAAAATTGAAAATAGAAGATTGAAAAATCGCAATATTCTATACTCCACCTTCTACATTCTCATTTCTAATTATTATGTCAATTTATACTCGGACTGGAGACAACGGAACAACTTCCCTTTTTGGGGGGAAACGGGTGTTGAAATCAGATCTTCTTGTTGAAACATATGGAATAATTGACGAACTCAGCTCGTTTCTTGGTCTTCTGATTTTTTATATCAAAAATAAAAGTGATAAAAAAGATGTTACCGCAATTCAAAAAGATCTTTATCTTATCATGGGAAATCTTGCTGGTGCTCGAACCAATCTTAATCCGCTTGACAAACGGATTGCTCAATTTGAAAAAGAAATTGATTTGCTTGAAAATCAGTTACCCCCACTCTCTCAATTTGTTCTTCCTCAAGGCTCAATAGTATCTATCTACGCCCATATTTGCCGTACAATTTGCCGAAGAGCGGAAAGAAATTTTGTAAGATATTACAATTCTCAAAAAAGTAAACAAAAAAACTTTAAGTCTATTCTTTCCTATTTCAATCGTTTATCAGATTATCTTTACATCAAAGCACGACAATATAACAAAAATAAAAAAGAAGAAATGAGAGTATGAAAAAAAATATCCTTATCATATTTTTAACATTCTGTGTTATTTATTTCTTAGGATATGCAATTGCTAACAATAAAGTAAATCTTCCGATTGAAAAACAACAACAATTTACCGTCTCTCAAAAAATCTCCACAAAAGAATTTACAAAAACATATAATAAAATAAAGGTCATTGATGAAATGACAGCCCTTCAATTATTACAAAAAACTACAAAAGTAATAATAAAGGGAGAGGGACAAAATGCATTTGTTGTTTCAATAAACGGTAAAGATGTAAATAATAAACAAAACGAATATTGGAGTTTTGAAATAAACGGAAAGGAATCACAAGTTGGCGCTGGAAGTTATATTCTAAAACCACAAGATATAATCACATGGACTATAAAAAAATTTTAATAAAAAGTAAAGCATATCTACCGAGTGTTATTGCGATTTTGTTCGTTTCCCTTACCCGTCTTCTTCCCCATCCTCCTAATGTCTCTCCTGTTACTGCGATTGCATTATTTGCAGGGAGTACAATTGGAGGAATTTCTGCTTTCAGTATACCTCTTCTGATTATGTTTATTTCTGATATGTTTCTTGGATTTCATATAACAATTCCATTTGTATATGCAAGTTTTATCCTTATCACTCTTCTTGGTTTCCTTTTGAAAAAAAGAAATCGATTCCAATACTATTTTATTGCTTCATTAATCTCTTCTTTGCTTTTCTTTCTTATCACCAATTTTGGTGTTTGGCTGACATCTTCTATGTACCAAAAAAGTGTAAATGGACTGATTTTGTGTTACACGATGGGAATCCCGTTCTTTCGAAATACAATTGTTGGAGATATTATTTATACAATAGGAATATTTTATGGATTTAAATTGCTCACAAAAATAGTACAGAGAGTTAAATTGAGCATGTTTCTAAAATAATAATTTTACTTGATTTAAACCACTGTCCTCGCCTTCAGGCGGAACGGGAAGGTTTCAGTTTTAATACAACTGTTTTGGGAATGTTGTGCAAATCAACAACTGTGCCGCAGCGGTAAAACCTGCCTTTGTCACGCTTAGCGTGACTTCGGCGAGGCAAAGTCCGAAGACCGATCAAGTATGAGTACCCGAGCAAGGTTTTTAATATGGAAAATTCACTGAAAATGATTGGCGCGTCTGGCGCTGAAGCATATAGATTAAATCAACTCACGTCTTCCGAACGTATTCGTGAACTTCGACAAGGACTTGAGGCTTATACCAACGAAGTACTTGCAGATAGACCAGTTTCAATGTTATATCATTATTGGATTGATACTTCAGGTAATTTTTTTACCTCTACTCCCGATGGAAACGGTTTATTTAAAGATATTTATAACATAGATCGTCAATTTGATCCGCAAGAA
>PFLI01000039.1 GCA_002785065.1 Candidatus Roizmanbacteria bacterium CG_4_10_14_0_8_um_filter_33_9 | reverse complement strand
AAACAGCGTTATCCCACTCAAAACTATCCCTATAATACAAATAATGACAATTCACCCTGGCAAACAAGGAAATCCTTTTATTATTGAATCGCTCAATAAAATAGGACAATTGAGGTATCTTGGCTATAGGACTAAAATTGCGGTCGATGGAGGAGTAAATCTAGAAACAGTTCAACTGATGATTTCTCGGAAACAAATTCCTGATATTATCTGTCCCGGAAGTTATTTTTCAAAAGCTGAAAATCTTGAAAAACGAATTGAGGAAATGAATAAAGTAATATTAAGTTACTAAACGTCATTCTCCAGATTCTGGACAATCGGAATTGGTGCCAGAATGACAACACAATATATTAATTATCTACGGAATTAAATTGAATAACAATGCAGGTTTTTTTAACAATTCCCCCACGTCTCCCCAATCCAACTTCCCATCTTTTGAGAAATCAAGGGGGTACATTTTCTTGAACATAAACTCATTTTGACCCTTTTTAAAGATTATAAATGTTTGTCGTGGCAGATAATAAGGCTTCAAAAGCACAATCCTATACTTTTTTCCCAGTGCAATATTTTGCACCTGGTCAACAATTCCATTTCCATCTCTTACCCAAATTCCCTTTTTCTTAAACACCAATGTTTCATCACTATCAAAAAGTTGAAGTTCAAAATCTTCTCCTGTAGATTTTAGCTTTGGAAAGAGGCTTGCTTTAAAATTCAAACTCGGTAGAGGATCGATGATAATATTCATTTCTTTTGTTTGGATTATTGTTTTTCCTTTTTTTACCAAAACAACTTTTGTGTTGAATTGAGCCGCTGGTTTTTGTGTCTTAACAGTTAAAGACAACTCCATATCTTCTCCTGGTTTTATTTTTACAATATCGGAGAAGAAATAATCAAACGGGAGCTTGTTTGGATTTTGAAACTGTAGTTCATATCCCTTTTCTTTATCCCAAAATCCTTGTCCTGTATTTTTTAGGGGTATTTTAAAACGATAGCTTGAGTTAGCAACTAGATCAATACTTAATGGTATTTCTAGTAAACCATTTTCTGTTATTTCGGGATCTCCGTTTTGCTTGGAAAGTTCTTTAACGGTGTTGTATTGAGAATAAAATCCGTCTCCAGGAACTTTCCATGAAAATCCCAAAAATGGAGGACTTTGATAACTAAACACAAAAGGGGTTACGGCAACAACACGTTCATCCATCCCCCATATCTTTTCATATGCAACTTTATAATTACTCGCAATTCTTTCTTCTTCACCGTTTTGACATTTGACATTTGACATTTGACATTTATTTTCCCATCCAGTTTCCGTAATAAAAACAGGCAGCTCTTTTTCTATACCATTTTCTTTTAGTAATTCCAATTCCCATTCATATCCGCGAATCGATCTTCTTCCTGTGTCCCAAGGACTTCCAGCAAATCCAGGATTAGGATAGGAATGGGAGACAAGTCCATCTAGGTTGTTGAAGATAGAGATTTGAATATCGATAATAGAACGATAAAATGAATCTGCACTTTCGTAATTTGGATAGGATGAGGGCGCTGATAAATCTAGCCCCGCCAACATTACAAAAAAATCCTTGTTTTTTTCTTTTAATTTCTTTGCAAAAATATCAGCGACTTTTGCATATTCATCCGGATTAGTTTCCCCTCCCCATTCCTGCCCATGGTTTACTTCATTAAAAAGTACAACATAACGGTCCTTAATGATCCAATTCAGCGAATCGAGAAAGTTAACCCATTCTTCCGCATCTTTTTCTTCAGGTTTACGCCAGTTTTCTCCTTCAAGCTGAGTCGCTAATCGGATAATGGGAATTAAATTATTTTCACGAAGTTTTTCAAACAAATCCTGCCATTTTCGTCTATCACGATCATTCTCTTGAATTACTAATGTGACATATCCATAATCTCCTCCATTTGAATTCACCAGTTCTGCAGTTTTTTTAATATCATCGTCAGAAGGTTGAAGAAGCGATATGCCAAATTTATTGTTGGGACGATCTAATTTTTGTGCAGAAGCAACAGGTGTCAAAAAAATTAAAAACATCGCCAATGACAAAAGAACTCCTTTTTTCATATATATATGATAACATGCGCCGATAAACCGCGACCTTTAAGGTCAGAATCAGCCTCTTATAACACTCTGATATAATAACTTCATGAGTAAACGTCAGTTATTTTTAAAACTAATTGACCTTCTTTTATTTTCTCTATTATTAAAATCACAAGCTGGTATTGATAAACTCGAAGAAAAACGAGGAACATACGTAACCTCTCCCCAAGAATATTTCTGGATTTTCATATTAAATCACAAGCTAGGAATTAGTTTGTCACTTAAAAAACAAAATACTCTCGTACGTGCCAATTTTTGGATTTGGCAAATGGCATGGGCAACAAAACGCTACTATAAAGAGCAGCCAAATCGATACATTCGATATCGATGGCAAAATGTTATTACAAAACCCATTCGCTGGTTTCGTACAAAACTGGAAACCGGAGACTCATCTGGATGGCAAAACTTAAAAATCTACCATTACCTGAACCAATTCAATAAGGTAATACAAAATAGCGATCTTAGTCCACATGAAAAAAAACTAGTAATATCTTTTCGTGATCAAATTGGTAAAGAAATGTATTCTGCAACTCGCATCTTTATGAGGCAGGATTTTGATCGTTTAAGTTTAAATCAATTATTAAGTTGGTATAAAATTACCTATCAAAAACTGTCTGAATTTTTCGGATCATTTTATTTAATTTTGAATGGAATTAGTCAAACTGATCCTCGTTGGAAAAATACAATTGACTTTATGAAGCAAATGGTAATCATAGCTGCTTCCCATGATGATGTCTCTGATATTAAGAGTGACATTGGTACGAATGGAAGGCTTCAAGAACCAAATTTATTTGCCTTATTCCTAAAAAAAGAGGATCGAATAGCAATTGGAAAACAATTTAGCGGACAATATATATTTACTTCAATGGATGATATTAAAAAAAGTTATCCATATGCGTACAGATCATTTATGAAATTCATAAGAGAAAATTTAAGAAAAATTGATTTAATTCCAGGAATTAATCTACACCCCTTACTTGAATTTTACTTTTTTTATTTTCCTGACTACTTTATGATCCCAATCTCTCCAGACAGTAAAACAAAATCAAATATAAGAGTTGATTCATTACAATCAGTGGCCTCGTTGGAAAAAAATGTTCATATTATTGCTCGTTTTCGAGAACAAGTTGAACAAGAAAAAAAAATTAATAAAAAAGTATTTAGTCGTTGTTATCAAGACTTAGTAAGCTATCTCTACGCACAACAAATGGCAAATTCAGGCTTACCCCTTGCTCAAATCAGTTCATATATAAATAAACCTATTTCAACCATATCTCATTGGTTAAACGAAAATCGTTTGCCAATATCTTTACGTACAAAAAGGATAAAAGAACTATTTAATTCAAATA
>PFLI01000010.1 GCA_002785065.1 Candidatus Roizmanbacteria bacterium CG_4_10_14_0_8_um_filter_33_9 | reverse complement strand
TATGATTCGGTACATTATCCAGGTAACGATTATGCTTGTTGTGACGGAGTGATTATGTGTCAAAATGTTGATTGTACATCTTGTGTTCCTTGTGCTCCACCACCCCCAACAACAATCCCATTATCACCTCCCACCTTGACTTGTGGTGCGGGAAATGGTGCAAATGTGTCAGTTAATGTTACTTGGTCCGGGTCTTCTGATGCTTGGATTCAAGTAAAAAGTAAAAAAACAACTTCGGCTGAACAATGGGAATATAACGATTGGGCTTCAGGTAATTCAAAAAGTTTGGATATTCTTGGCGATCGAAGAATTTTTGCACGAATTAGTTACACTGGTAATCCTGGCGATTGGTCAGCTTGGACTGATGGGGGATTAATATGTATGAGCTATTACGGTAAGGTATTTATTGATAAAAATAAAAATGGCAGATTTGATATAGGGGAACCGTGTTATTCAGGTATGGTACCTATTCAAATTGGAACACATGTAATAAATTTTGAAAGTACTTCTCTATGTAATCAATATCAATATGTTTTAACTGATAGTAGTCCAACCACTCGTGAAGTAAAAATAAACTATATTCCTCCAGATTATACGTTTACTGGTTATTCAGGACATGATGGTGCTACACCAATATCGGGAAACACTACCGCAGTATCAGTTTCTGATGCTGAAGTAGATTTTGGATACGGCGAACCAACGCCTACTCCAACCATCATGTGTACTGTTTCCCTTAATTCACCTGCATCAGGCTGCTATGCATCTGAACCAGATCTTTCCGCTACTTATGGACCAGGTGATGCACAGGTTCAGTTTGCAGTAGATGAGAATATTGGTTTTCCTTCACCATGGAGATGTAATAGTGGATATGGAGGAAGTCCCTATGATCTATCATTAAATTGTCCTCTAACAACTGATGATTATTATTGGTCTGCAAGAGCTGCGTCGCCTACCGATAGTTGTACTGAATCGGATCTTGCTTCACCTTATATTTTTTCCATTGATAAAACACCACCACCTGTACAAGGCTTTGGTTCAGGGCTTACTTGTAACGTCGTATCAGATACAATTACGTTTAACTGGGCAAATGTTGCTGATACTGGATGTTTTAAGGATGAAGGAGATGTAAATTATTTATTTAATTTAGATGGTGTTGATAAGACAGGATGGGGAACAAGTATTTCATATCAGGTTACTTCTGCAACAATGGGGCATACGTATAAAGGCAAAGTTAAATCAAAAGATTTCGGCAATAATGATGGAGGATTTGGATCTGAAATAGGTTGTATTTACTGTGTTACACCCGCAACCATTACTGGATTAACCACAAGCGATGGTGATACTTGTACTAATTCGATCAACAGGACATATTTATGGGATGTTGACTCAACATCACTTGGGTATCAATTTCAACTAAAAATTCGACCTGATGGAGGAAATGTTGACGGAAGCGATGATATTTGGTGTAAAAATCAATCCATTTCTGGATCTGGTAACAATTCCATTGTTATTTCAACCTGTGATAATACGATACCTGAAGGTACTTTTGGAACAATTATGTGGAGTGTGGCTCCAAAATATGGAGAATGTGGAGACGGGTCATATACTCAAAACTCAGTTGTGATTTCTTTTGACCAAGCACCTCCAGCAATTCCTGGAAATCGTGAAATAACTACCACAATAGATGCGCTTTGCCCGGGAAAAAGATATGTTTCATACTCGTGGCAAGAACTTGTTTCTGATGTTGGATGTGGAGGATTAAACCCAACACCTTATTGGGGCCAGATTTCACAAATCGATACTTTTTCGTCGGTGTGTGAAGGATCACCAAATACTTGGGTTTTTCCAACAAGCATAGCAGCCCCCACATCCTACCCTGAAGGCGATATTTATACTCATGTCCAATCTCGTGATATATTTGATAATCAGTCTGGATTTTCAACTCCAGCAGAGCATATTATTATACCAACACCCACATTGTATCCAACTATCCACGTAGAGGGGTCATATAAAGAAGATACTGGTGGAGCAACGTGTTCAACGATGACTTTGGTAAATCCTCCAAGCTTAAATCTTGCTTTTACTTTGCCATCGGGTGCAACATATGATTGCATAAATGACGTAAATTCTTATGCATGCAATATTACTTTTAATAATCAAAGCGTAAATGGAACTTGTTTAACAGCGTCACAGGATATTACATTAAATGCGAATTTTAGTGGATATACTTCTATTGATTGGAAAACGGCAAATACGTGTCCGGGCGGACAGAATAATACAGTAGCGGTGAATTTATCCAGTCCAGCAACCATATCACGGGATCTCTTTTTTATCTATGGAGACCAGGGTTGGATAAAAACAAAAGATTCCTCGGTTACTAGTAAAACAAGCGGACGAAACAATATTATTCCAAATGCAGTTGAAAAATATGATGTTAGCGACGATACAGGAGAAAAATCTGTGATTATAGGTAATTCAGGAGTTCTTTTACATAATGGACTATATATAGGAGCAAGTGTTGCTCCCAATACAGGATATTCTCCTACAGGTTGGTACCCTTCTGGTGGCGCTACTTATGTATATGCTCCATCTTTTACTTCATCAAAATTGTCTGCATATGTAAAATCACGGAAAGAATATAAAACGATTACTGATATGAATTCCATAATTAAAGATGGCGTATATTTATATCAAGGCGATTTAGCAATTAATTCATCGAGCTTGACATATAATGTTGTGTTAATTGTAAATGGAACAGTTACAATAGACACTGTTGACAGTAACCCTGGAACTTTTGATACAGGAAAATCTGTTGCAATTTTAGCGAATACGATACAATTTAACGATGTAGTAACAAAAGCAAATGGTATTTTTGTTGGTGATACTATTCTTGTTGGAACAACCGTAAACCAGGGATTAAAAATAAAAGGTAATTTAATTAATCTTTCGACTAATTTTAATAACCAAAGACGATGGTCTAATGCAAGTAAACCCTCGATTTTTATTGTGTTTGATATGAATAAATATATGGATCTATTACCGTATTTATCAACTAGCGCTTATGATTGGAAAAAATTACAATAAAACATATCAAGGAGGACAGGTATTACTAATAACCGTTATGTTATTAGCAACTGCTATTACCATAGTAATGACTATTGCTTTCAATACTACTACAGAAACACAGATCGTAAAATTGGAACAGGAGTCGCAAAAAGCGTTAAGCGCGGCTGAAGCAGGGCTTGAAGTTGCTTTACAAAACAGTCCCGGATCTTCAGTTGCTTTAGATAATGCGGCATTAGGATTAACAGGTATTACTGGTCAAGCAGATGTGCTTTCTGCAACATCTTCAGCTTTTATTTCTCCTTTTGTTCAAAAGGATGAACAATATACGTTTTATTTAGCCAATTATCAAACTACTTCGCCAGCAGGATTTGTCGATCCTTATTTTTCAGGAGATATTTCTTT
>PFLI01000145.1 GCA_002785065.1 Candidatus Roizmanbacteria bacterium CG_4_10_14_0_8_um_filter_33_9 | reverse complement strand
CAGTATGCAACAACAGTTGGGTTGATTTTATATGGACAAAAAAACATAATTAATTCGAAAGAGCCAGGATTTAAAAATTTTAATAAAATTTTAAAGGATTTTACTTTAACTGGCTCCCTAGATAAAGCCAAGAATTTTTTTAAACAGTTTATTCCATAAATATTTCATATGCTTATAAAACCAAAAGCCGGTCAGGCAGCGCGAATAAAAGTAGTTGGTGTTGGCGGCGGTGGAGGAAATGCGTTATCTTCCATGATTGTAGAGGGAGGGATAACTGGCGTAGAGTTTGTTGCGGTAAACACCGATTCCCAAGCTTTACTTCATAACAGGGCCACTGTTAAAATTCAAATAGGTGAACAATTTACAAAAGGTTTAGGTTCTGGAGGAGATCCAGAGACCGGTTGTCAAGCAGCTGAGGAATCTCGGGAACAGTTGAAAGATGAATTATCCGGAGCTGATATGGTCTTTATTACTTGTGGTGAAGGGGGTGGAACTGGAACGGGGGCTGCTCCTGTTGTTGCAGAAATTGCTAAGGAAACAGGTGCTCTTACTGCTGCAGTAGTTACAAAACCATTTGATTTTGAAGGATTAAAACGAAGAGGAACTGCAGAAGAAGGCATACAAAAGCTTAAAGAGAAAGTAGATACCCTTATTATTGTCCCAAATCAACGAATTTTGCAGGTTATTGATAAAAAAACACCTATTTTAGAAGCTTTTAAACGGATTGATGAAGTTTTACATCAAGGAGTCAAGGGAATTGCTGAATTAATCACTATTCCCGGACTTATTAATGTTGATTTTGCAGATGTACGCAAAATTATGACAAATGCTGGTACAGCACTTATGGGAATAGGTATTGGAAGTGGTGATAAACGTTCAATGGCAGCAATAAAACAAGCAATTTCATCCCCACTACTTGATGCATCTATCGAAGGAGCTAAGGGTGTTTTATTTAACGTAATTGGCGGTCCCGATCTAACCATGTCTGAGATTGATGAAGCTGCTTCTATAATTACAAAATCCGTTGATCCTGATGCTGATATTATATTTGGAGCTGTAATTGATGAGAAGATGATGGATCAATTAAAGATTACTCTTATTGCAACAAAATTTGATGATCAACGTTTAAAACTTTTCCGTCTTCAAAAGAACAATGTTTCTGTGGAAAAGAAGGTAGAAGATTTACTGGCACAAGAAGATGAAGATTTAGAAAATGAAATGAAAAAACCATCAGCCGATCTTAATGATGATTTTATAGACGAAGACAATACTCTTGACATCCCTGCTTTCTTACGAAAAAAATAGCTGTTTAAAATTGTTATTTAGTAATGTAGGATAATAAATCAACCTCTATAAGAGGTATAAAATAATGTGGTACAATAAATACCTATGAGCACTCCGGTTAGTTCAAATCCTGATTTTCCAAAACTTGAAAAAGAACTACTTCATCATTGGCATACAAATGGTATCGTAACAAAATACTTAAATAAAAACAAAAACTCAAAGAAGATATTTTCCTTTCAAGACGGTCCAATTACTGCAAATAACCCAATGGGTGTACATCATGCCTGGGGACGAACGTATAAAGATTTATGGCCTCGTTTTTACAATCTTTTAGGTTATAAACAGCGGTTTCAAAACGGATTTGACTGCCAAGGATTATGGGTGGAGGTTGAAGTTGAAAAAGAATTAGGACTTCGGACAAAGAAAGATATTGAAAATTTAGTACCCGGAGATAAAAATGCATCTATTGCAAAATTTGTACAAGTTTGTAAAGACAGAGTAATAAAATATTCCGCCATTCAAACAGAACAATCAAAAAGACTAGGATATTTTGCAGACTGGGACCATTCCTATTACACAATGAGTGACCAAAACAACTATATGATTTGGCATTTTTTAAAGACATGTCATGAACATGGTTGGATTTATAAAGGTCATGAATCAGTTCCTTGGTGCCCACGGTGTGAAACGGCAATATCACAGCATGAAATGCTGACTGAGGATTATAAGGAGGTTGTTCATGAGTCGGTTTATCTTAAACTACCAATTATTGGAAGAAATAAAGAGTATCTTTTAGTATGGACAACTACCCCATGGACAATTGTTGCAAATATTGCAGTAGCTGTTGACGAAAAGATCGAATACTCTTTAGTTGAAGGAATTACAGGCAATTTTTATTGGATAGCGAAGGCTCTGGTTGAAACAGTTTTTAATCCTCCTTCACAGAAAAATCCGAAAGGACAAGAAAAAGATTATCGTAAAATCGTAAAAACAGTATTAGGGAAAAAATTAGTAGGCTTATTTTATAAAGGTCCATTTGATCATCTTCCCGGTGTCAAAAAAGTGAAAAAAGAAAATCCAAGAACATTTCATACTGTTATTCCAACTGATTCAATGATTATGCCTATCTCAACAACTGAGGGAACAGGCATGGTTCATACAGCAGTTAGCGCAGGAACAGAAGATTTTATGTTAGGAAAAAAACTTGGATTACCTATGATTCCAGTGATTGAAGATGATGCAAGTTATTTACCCGGTTTTAATGAATTTTCAGGTAAAAATGCTAAAAAGCACCCGGAATTAATAATTGATCATCTTAAAACATATAAAAATAGTGAATTTTTATTTAATACGTTGCGCTATAAACATCGTTATCCCGCTTGTTGGCGATGTAAAGCTGAATTGGTCTGGAAAGTTGCGGATGAATGGTATGTAGCGATGGACCACCCTTCGTCCCTATCGGGACTACGGAGTGGCAAGTTAAATAAAACTTTACGGCAGAGGATGGTTGCGGTGGCGAAAAAAATTAAGTGGATGCCAGAGTTTGGACTGGATCGAGAACTAGATTGGTTAAAAAATATGCACGATTGGTTAATCAGCAAAAAAAATAGATATTGGGGCCTTGCGTTACCCATTTATGAATGTAAAACATGTAAAACCTTCGAAGTCATCGGTTCAAAAGATGAACTCAAAAAACGTTCGGTAAAAGGATGGAAGGCGTTTAGTGGGCATACTCCTCATAAACCATATATTGATGAAGTTGAAATTAATTGTCAGATGTGCGGTAAAAACATAAAAAGAATTGAAGATGTGGGAAATCCTTGGCTGGATGCGGGAATTGTGCCCTATTCAACCATAATGGAAGATAACCAAGGAGATCCACTTTATCTTTCCAATAATAAACAATGGAAAAAGTGGTTTCCTGCTCATTTTATAACCGAATCATTTCCCGGTCAATTTAAAAACTGGTTTTATGCCATGATTGCTATGTCTTCTGTTTTAGAAAATACCAATCCATTTGAAAGAATGCTTGGATTTGGCACTATGTTCGGCGAAGATGGGAGACCTATGCATAAAAGCTGGGGAAATATGGTTGAATTTTATGAGGGAGCAGACAAGATCGGCGTTGACGTGATGCGATGGATGTTTGCTCGTCAAAATCCTGCCGATAATTTACTTTTCGGTTATAAAAA
>PFLI01000085.1 GCA_002785065.1 Candidatus Roizmanbacteria bacterium CG_4_10_14_0_8_um_filter_33_9 | reverse complement strand
GAATATAAAATAATGCACCCATGAAACCAAATACTGTTTTTTTACTCTCGCGGCCTATCGTATTGATTAACTTCATCATACCGAGTCCGCCTATAATCAGCATCATAAATTGGAAGCAGTAACGAATTAAATTCTGGGGCAAAATGAAAGAAAGCAGCCATATCAAAACTGCTCTAGGAAGATCGGTTGCATGCGCCATACCCGCCAAAAGTCCGAAGCTTTGATATTCTTCCCATACGGAAAAGAAAGCTCGTTCTACTCCAAGCCACGGTGCAATTTCAGTTTGGAGGTTGTCCCAACCACTTAGATAAGTTCCCTTACGGTAGTTTACAATCGCTAGTAGTATAACAATACCGAGTAAAACAAATTCATATATATGACGCTTGATATACTGTTTCACAGTTGATATTTTTGGATAAAATTTAATCGTTTTACCTCTTTATTAAATACAAATTCGAGGTATGTTTTGTGATCTGTAATATTATGTAAGGGGTTTATTATTACTTTTTCAACACGGTTGGTTTTTCTGGCAAGCTCCATTTGTATGCACCAGTTAACTGTGATGCAATTTTTTAAATATTCGCCGTAATTATATACCGTATTGGTGCTGTAGGGCATATTGTTTAATATGATTACGACTCGATTGGACATATCCGTATGGGCATCAATTGCACTTACAATCTGATCGGTTAACATATTGTCATCTTCGTATACTTTTCTCATATCGGTTAATATCTGGAGTGACATTATTATTCCGGTTAAAAAAACGAATATCGCCACTATATACCCAAGTTTTTTTGAGATTCGCCACATCAATAACAAAAGTACGTTTATCAAAGCCCAGAGCGTCATTGCAATGACTCTAAAAGGAAATGCAGGTATAGTGACAAGAAATGCCGGTAGCAATGACAGGATGGCGATAAGAATAGAATATAGGATCAATTCATCTCCGTTGTTATTTTTATCCGTTATTTTTTTCAACCGTTCATTATGAAAAAACAGATATCCACAGAGCAAAATAGCGACGAAAAGCAAAATATAAAAGGGGTGCATAATTATGTTTTGTAACCCTTGCGTTATATTGTAAAGCCAAAAATCAATATGCGATCCTTTTCCCAAAAACAGGAATCGCTGGGAATTAAGAAATGTTAAGAGATTTTGCCATTCAATTGAAATAATATGCGGTAAATTTGTTAATTGGAGTTCCCGAAGCGTTGCCTTATCATGAGGATACCAAACGAAACTACGGAGAAAAACATAGAGACATGACGGAATAGCAAACAGAAAAGAATAAATACTTATTGTTGAAAATGAAAGGGCTAATTCTTTTCTTCTCCTATACAAAACAAATCCCAAAAGTAAAAAATTGAAAAAAAGTGTATCGTAGGTAAATGCGCCGATAAATTGTAAAAAGAAAATCCAAATAATTTTATATTTTAACGATAGCTTTGAAATTAAAAGGATATAAAGCTGCAGGAAAAGGATACCGTTTACTATGGTGGTGCTGGTGGCGATCCATGCATACTGTTCGGTAAAAAAAGGAAAGGTTATATAAACGAGAGAAAGAAGAAAAGCAAATGTTTTTTCAGTATATGCACGGGTTATTTTGTATATAAGAATGCCGGTTACAACATGTGTGGAAAAAAGGAATAAGTAGGGCAGCCAAGGGGCGATTGTATACAGAGTGTATAGAGGATAATAGAGGAATATCAGTCTAAAAGGTCGATATAATCCAAAACCATACGTGTAATTTACGATATCTTGAAGATATGTTTTTGTCAAAGCCGGCCAAATAAGTACGTGATCGTCAAGAAAAAGCCGTATATTAACAATCTTGGGTAAATACAGGACAAAAATTAAACCATAAATGATGTGCGGAAGATAAGTGAGTATATTATTTTGTACATTATTTTTGTGCATAATTGAGTGCAAAACGAATCCTTGTTATTATTTGCAGCCAAGAATAAGATAATGCAGAAGTTTTTTCTCCATATAGTATAGTATACAGTTGTTTTACGACATTTTTTTGTGAACGTTTTTGGGCAAGTAAAGTTGAAAAATGAATTAATTTTTTCAGATTTATCTTTGTTAAAAAGTCATTAAACGATGCATCGTCAAGATCAAAAAACAGATCACATGGTCTAATTTCAGCTTGTTTCATCGAATCTGCGAAATCAGGCGAATACATATATTCTTTAAGATGAGTTGAAAAAATGACTGGTTTGTGATGGGCAAGAGCCCATGAAAGCGGACCCGATGAGGAAATGAAGCTCCGGTACGGTAGAATTACCATATCTGCTTTTTTCATATATCCTTTAACTTGTTTATCGCTGATAAAGCCGGTATGGGTGATACCTGGAGTAGTATGCATCCGGTGTTTTAGGGTGGTATAATAGTGCCGGTAAAATTTTTTATGTTTTTGTGTTGGACTTTCTCCACCCGCGACAATAAGTTTGAGTTGAGAATTGCGTTGTTGGAGCGTTTTAAAAGTTTTAACAAGCCAATCGATGCCCTTATACCAGCTCAAATATCCGAAAAATAAAAGAGTATTTGCTTTTTTTTGTACGATTGGTTGAGAGACTATCGGTTCATCAAGTACGTGATGAGGAAGAATGATAAGTTTATTCGTATTTACTATGCGGTTCAGTCTTTTTGATAGCGCTTCTTCAGTTACTATTACCTTATGGGAAAATAGAAATATCAGCCGATAAAAGATTCTTAAACTGAAGTTGAAAAAATGTAAAATGAATGGATTTTTTACATGTATTTGATCTTTAATGGTAGCAACATCCAACACAACTTGATGAATTTGAAAATATATTTTTTTCCGAAGTAAAAAGAGATATAAAACGATTCCTAAAGTTAAAATCGGTCCCATGATATTACCGAACATATTGAATTCAAACTGAAAAAGAAACCGTTTTGGACTATTGAATATAGATATGGTTCGTAAGATGTTAAATATGGATTGAGCATAATTTTTTTTCCAACAGGGGATAACGAGGATTCGATCCTGGTCTTCAAAAGGCGAATATGATATTGATGTTGTTTTTTCAGACAAAAAAATAATTCGTTTGTTTTTAGGCAAAGACAGCAATAAATGTTTTGTATACCAAGCAAGCGCATTCATGTCACGCATCTGTCCGCTTGACTTAGCATAGCTTGAAAAAACTATCAAGCTATCCTGCAAATTGTATTTTTTGAATAGTTTAGTTGACATATTTTTTTATCTATTTGATAACACTTCGTATATATACTGGGTAAAGAAAATGTGTACTGTCGGATGGCGTAGGAGTCTTGGTTGCAAAGAGACGCGCGAGGTAATTTACGCGCGTCTCTTTGTTAAGTGACATTTATTTTTGTAACTTACCATTAATAAGCAGTGGAGTGTCAAAGAGCCAAACTGTTGTACCTGTTCCTTGTTTTTCTTGTGCAAACCTTATTGCTTCCCTCGC
>PFLI01000173.1 GCA_002785065.1 Candidatus Roizmanbacteria bacterium CG_4_10_14_0_8_um_filter_33_9 | reverse complement strand
TTGTATTAACTTCCTGATCGTTCAGTTCATTCAAGTATTTTATGGCCCAATGTTTGAATCTTTCCGATATCTTTATTTTCGATAGGATTTCTTCTATCTGTTTTTCGAGTTTTTCTTCCCTTACGGATAACTGGGTACATTCTTTGTTTTTCTGTTTTGTGCAGTGGTAGTAAATGTAATGAAGTAGCTTCGGACTTTTCATTTCTTCGATCTTCGTGTTACATTTTGGACAGGCAGTTTTATTTTTAGAGGCAAACTTAATTTTACATTCAGGACAAATTACCTGCCATTTTTCCTCGGCCGTGATCATGCTTCCGCATTCACCACACGTAATCAGTCCGGTAAAACTGAAGTGTCTATTGTGTGGTCGTGGTCTACTTGGTCTACCTAAAAGTATCTGGACTCTATCGAATTCTTCTCTGGTTATCATCGACTGATGTTGTCCTTTATAGAACTTTCCGCTTCCAACAGGATATTCAAATTCTCCGTAATAAAATGGGTCAGTAAACATTTTATAGATTTGACTCCGACACATTGGTTTACCGCCGACCCTTTTTCGTATCAATGTTCGATAACCCCACTCATTGTTTAACTTATCTATTATTTGTCCTACGGTATAAGCTCCAGTGAGCATTAAAGTCCACACTTGTTTAATGAGGGGAAATTTTACAGGATCAATCGGTAGTTTTTTGTTTCCTTTTTCTCCAAATTTGTCGTTCATGTATCCAGGTTTTGCTCCGCTCGGTAGCCAACCTTTTTCAGCTTTTGCTTTAAGTCCTCGCTTAACATTAACACTCTTATTATCATTTTCCAGCTTTGCATTCATCATAAAAAAACCAAGCATGAATTTGTCCATTGGATTATTTCTAAATATTTGAGAGGGAGTGGCTACTTCTAATAATTTACCCTGATCCATTAAAGATATGATTTTTGCAGAATCCTCAGGATTTCTGGATAATCTATCTGGATGCCAAACAATTATTCCTTGCGCAATACCTTCACTTATTTGATTAAGCATTAAATTAAAATCAGGTCTTCCAGTAATTTTTGCGCTTTTTGATTCTCCATAAATATGAATCACAGGTAGATTTAATCTATCATTGAGAGTTTTTAATTCTTTTAGTTGATCTGGTATCGATGCTGCCTGTCTATCTTCGGCCTCGCTCGATTTTCTTGCGTAAATATAATATTTCATATCATGTTCATTTATTAACAACATACCGGACAAATTTGTAAATAGCTATTGTTTTTTGTTTAATGTTTTTTTATTAGACATTTTAATCCCTTAGTTTAATCCGTTGAATACTTCATTAGTTAATAATTCACTAAAAGTATCATTGCATAATTTCAAATAAGGATATGACATAAACCTGTCGTATCCCCAAACCTTAGACATAGCAATTGCTAAAAACGTCTCCAGCCAGACCATTAGATCTTGATGTTCTTTGTCAATCATATTCTTTTTTCATCTTCTGATAACATTTTCATAACTTCATCATCTTCAATTTCTGATTTCTTACTTATTGTTTCTGGATTCTGATTTCTAAGGGTATCCGATGTTCGAGATACCCTATTGATAGGGTATTGTTTATCGAAGTATTTCGTAATTTCGGCAGGGAGTGAATTTAATTCTTTATCATAAGCCGCACCGGTCTTTGAGCCTTTAGAATATTTATTATATTTATCAGCTTTTGGAATATAAACCCAACCGTTAAAAAAGAATACTTTTTTGTTATCCTCAAGTGTTTTCAAGACAATTTTAATTTCATCACCTGATAGTCCGCTTTCTATTTGGCTATGTAGTTTGGGCAACTTGTATATTCCAGTTAAACCGATATGAGGATTAGTAAGTAAATAATTATAAAATAACCGGACATCTTTAGATTGCGATATTACAAAGTCATCAATCCAAAATTGTGTGTGCAGTATTCGAGCTTTCATTTTTCATATTAATTTTTAATCATTACTAAAAATCGGCCTATAAACTGATTTGAAAATAGTTAATAATGCCACAGCTTTTTTTAGCGCCATTTTATCATCGATCTTTTCTTTATATTCTTCCTCATAAATTTCCTTAAACTCGTCAATGGCTTTTTTTGATAACATAGGTTTATAAAGTGGCATGAGTTCGTGTTTTTATTTCATGGATCGCCTCTATTAGATTTCGTGTTGGCAATAAAAGTTCACGGTTCCAATGTTTTTGAATAATTCGCTTTGCCTTTTCTTGAGAGATGTCAAATTCAAAAGAAACGAATTTATTTGTTATTTTGTTTATGGCAATTAAATCATGGCCGGAAGCGAGAATAACGCAAGATAAATATAAGTCTTTACTTGAGAATTTTGTTTCATTTTCCATACTTATATTTTCGTTCTTTCTTATGGGAAAAAATACGTAAGGAAAAGAATGTTGCGAACTCAACTTTGAGGAATTTTTGGGAAAGTTATTTTCTTATCTCAATATCGCAGCTTATACCGAAGTTTTTATTGTCTACTATAAATAATTTGTTATCACCTTTGGCTTCTGTGAGTTTTAGTTTTTTTCTGATAAATTTAAGAAGATCTCTTATCCTTCGCTCGCCATCATTATTTTTGTAATCACTATTTTTTTCTTCGTCGAGTTTTTTACATAAATCTGATGAACTAAATGTTTTGCGTGGATTTTGAGCCATCATAAAAAGAAGTTTATATGCTGTATCGTGTTTTCGAAAAATAGCCTTATAAGAATTGTTTGGAGTAATGTACATAACTTCACACGTTTCCTGACGTAATACCAATTTATGTGAATTTTCTCCAACCTCATATTTTGTCTGATAAGACTTAAAGAAGTCGTCAAATTTTTCAAGCAGTTTTAGCGTATAAGTAAATCCTCCAAACCGTGTTTTTTCCTCCCATTCCTTTCTGGTTTCCATAACGTCTTGTTTATCTAATATTGAGATAACGCCTTTTTTAACAAGATAGTTGATAACTACAATTTCATCGATATCGCTAAGTGGGGCATTATTTATACCAGCAGAAGTCACATAGGGAACCCCTTTGACATTGGAGAATAAACTCCCTAATCTTTTGCTTACTTTTATTTGATTAAGGACATACCAGACGTTCTCATCAAATTGTTCTTGCTCTGTTTTCATTTTCATATAACTTTCATCTTCATTCCATTTATTGTATTTTATCACTTTACAACTATGTAATCAGACTTTAGCTATGCTACAATGAAAATAATTCGCGTCTAAACTTATTGGCAACAATAGGCATGACAAATTTAGTCCTCGTGAGCAATAAGCTGTCTACCAGAGCGCTCACGAGGCTATCATCCGAAAGGGTGATAGGTGGCGAAAGCCATCGCTGGTGACAGCTTTTTT
>PFLI01000184.1 GCA_002785065.1 Candidatus Roizmanbacteria bacterium CG_4_10_14_0_8_um_filter_33_9 | reverse complement strand
TTTATTAATCTCGCCGTCCCCATTTTTGGCAAGAATAGTCATATCTTTCCATCATAGCAGATTTCTATTGAAGTTATCTATAGAGTGCCGGGAGAGGGAGTCGGACCCTCACGAGGTTGCCCTCACTAGTTTTTGAGACTAGTTTGTCTGCCATTTCAACACCCCGGCAGCTTAAATAGATTATATCATAGACGTTGTATGTAGCTTCCCCTACCAACTTCCCCCACCGCCGCCACCCCCGCCGCCGCCTGATGATCCGCCGCTAAAACCTGAAGAAAAACCAGAAGATGACGACGTAGGTGTCATAGCCCCTTGAAAATGTGAAAATGAAGAGCTCATACTTGACATAAAAAATACCGAATTAAATGTTGAATTATCATACCCTTTATACCATGATGGATTGCTTAAATTCATATCCTTAAAACGTTTCGCCCACACTTTTTCAACCCCAAATGCAATAGCAAAAGGAAGAAGCTTTTCAAAAAACATTTGTTTTTCAGCTTGAAATGCCAACTGCCGTTCTTGGGATGTAAGAAAATTTCGAAGCGACTTTGCTACATTTGCCTGTTCCGCTCCCAATCTAGTCTTTCGCGGCATAATACGGCCAAAAACAAGGGCAACAACAAACAGCATAAGGTTGCCAGTCATCAGACCAAATATACCGATTGCTATATAAAACGTTCTTGTAGTTTCTGGATTTTTATCAAAATAACCATTAGTTACCATGCTTTTATACAATGTTTTTTTGATTTCGCTCATTGTATCAACAAGATCCGCATCTTTTAATTTGAGTTCTGGACCATCCTCAAATATACCATCTAACAGCTCTTGTTCAAATAATTGAAGTGTTTCTTTATCAGATTTCTTTTGTTTAATAAAGTAAAATTCTCTTTTTTTCCTCTCTTCGATTAAAAGATATCCTCTTCTGGCAAGGTCAATAACAGCTGCAAACATATCTCTGGCGTCGACTTTTTCATCAATGAGCACTCCTGTCTCTGACGGGGTTAAAAAACGATTATCTTTAGTTTTTGGAGGATCATACCAAGCTCGTACTGGAGCCCCAACCCGCGGATCTTTTCCGTATAGCAGCCATTTTATCGGAATCAAAATAGGAAGAATTATATACCAAAATAATGCAACAATACTTACTAATAAGACAAACAATTTACCCAAAAACGTTGAAAAAAATGATACAACTTCTTTTGGTTCGAGCACTGCAACAGCTCCTTTTGGAAAACTGACTACTTCAGTCAACCCTTCCCCTCCTGAAAGCATAATTTTTGTATTACCTTCAACAATTCCACTATTGTATAGTGATAAGCAGTTTTGTATTGTTGAACCTCGTAGACCTGTAAAACAACTTGTTTTTATTTCACTTACATCAAATTGTTTTGGAAAAGATATCTGAAGACTGGCATATTGAATTGGAACTGTCCATTCGTTTCCCGTGATGTTCCAATACAGCTCATCATGGTCGGAAAAATATGTTATCGCCCCTTTTACTGAATACGTAATAATGTAGGTATGAAGACCCGTTATAGTATTATTTGGATCACCAATTCTGACACTGATATTGTTATTAAGCGAAGAAACAGTGTATGGGAATGGTTTTCCTAACTCATCAACAACTGATTGTACATTTATTTCCATTCTAAACTGTTTTCCATCCGTATTTGTTTTTATATAAGGAATTGACCGAAAAATCCCATGCTTATATAATCCCCCAAAATCATAAACTATCCTCTCTTCTATTTGTATCTGTCCAGATGAAAGAATAACTATTTTTGAATCAAAATTCGATATTTCTTCAGCAATTACGTTTTGAGAGAAAAGAAAAAAAGATACTAATAGAAAAAAAAAGATAAAATATCTCTTCATTCAAGTAGTATACTATTTTTGCATTAAAGAAACAATAAAAATCTACTTTTTTATCTGAATAACGTGTTATAATATATACTATAAGTCTTATGAAGGAATACACACCATTATTTACTGAAATAAAAAGAGATCCTCGTGTTGATGGAAAAGGTTTATGGAATACAATACCATTAAGCCCAAAAGATTCAGAATTAGTACATGAATGGATCGACAAAAGAACCATTTTACCCGATCAATTAGCTGCTTTCAACAAAGGTAAAAAACATCCTTTTAATCCTTTAGGCTATGAACGTGAAAGAAGGTCTGTTGTACCTACTCTTAAGGAACTAAGAGACGTTTTATCACCAGAAAAAAATGAAACTACAGTTTTTGAGGATTCTGAAATTTATGAGCGAACTAATATTATTGATTCTGCATTGTCTTACGGTGAAGCAAAAACAGCTCAAGATAAAGATCTTATTTGTACTGAAGTTGTTATGCAAATGGTTGAAGATCCGAATTATTGCACAACTTTTTTTCATACATTGGCAGAATATGAAGCAGCAAATCAAGTACGATTTGGGAGATTATTTCAAAGTTTTAGCAACAAGGTGATGCACACCATAGAACATTCACCTCGCCCAATACAAATCTATAACCAAACACCCAAAGAAAATCAAGAAATAAAACTAAGTACACTTCTTGAAATATCCTGGAAAGCTTTACCACAAGCTCAGGAAGACAGCATGCCGGTTTGGTTAAAAAAAGGACAAAAAGAATCTGCAAAAGCAGCAAGAAAAATAATAGGCGCTCTCATTAAATCAACTACCACACAGGAAGAAATAGTAAATCTTATGTATAATCTAGTCACAGGGGGATTATCTTTAAAACAGGAGGAAATTACACATTTTGTATATACAATTATCTCTTATGGTCAAACTGATATTTTCTCGCCAACCTCACCTCATGCAGGTAGATATGCTGCAGCCACACTTGCTCTTGATGACGCAACATTTGCTAAACGAACACTCTTAGATTATGCATCTACTTTACTAAGTCATTTGTATGGGGAGGAAACAGGAAATCTAACAAATGAAGACGCTGCTATAAGAGGTAATCCCGAATTTGACAGATGTTTAAATTTAAACACAGAACTTTTAATGAGAACAGCTGGAGTAAATGTTAGCGAAGCGGACCACATTCAGCAAGTTAATCTTGAAGCTAAAATGAAATTTTTAGAGGAAAGCAGTCGACCGAACCTAAGTGATGCGGCTGATACCAAGGAGCTTAATCCAGATTTTTCTGACTTCACTCAGAAGTTAGCTTATCCAGCAAATTTAGTACTCACTCCTTGTAAATTACGATGTGTATACACGGATTTACTTTCTGCACACCTGCAACACATGGGGATTATTGAACAACCAATTATTCTGTTGGCTTTACCGGACGGAACGATGCGAAATGTTGAACGTAAATCTGGTCCACCTAAAAAATATGCCGAACAAATTTTAAGACTTGCCTATACTCATGGGGATGGGAAAGAATTAAAAGATGCATATATTGTTAAAGATGTGCTAACTTATATACACCCATTTCCCTTTTCTCGTACTCCATTAAAAGAGCCTATTCCAAGTATTCCTAAATTTACACTACTACCATCAACAAATCCAGTAGAACATTATGTCCGTGTTGATATTGGTAAATACAATTTTAAAATAAAAGTTGGGCCAGGTGGTTTATATTATCCAGATGGAACACCTATTGATACTACTACTTTACCCGATTGGATAACATCAATTGAATCGTTTGTTGCTCAACAATTAATTGGGACTGAACAAGCAACGCTAAATAATAAACAGTTGATTAATATAGCGCTTGAATCTGTTGCTCCTCCCTTATGCTCTCAGAAAACTGAAATACTTCATCAAACATATCTGGAAACTCTTAATTCTGAACAAATCGCTTATGGTTTTAGTGCCGGAGGAGATACAGTAAACTTCAAAACACGCCATCAAACGCAAATCGCAAGAGCTTCCTCTATTACCTTTAACTGGGGTGATAATGCAGCTATTAATGTAACACTTCATATTGGGCAATGTATAATCCCACTTTGCCTTGACATTCACTATCATCTTACTCATCGTGATGGATCTCTATTAGAAATGGACCCAAATACCCTGCTTTTTTGGGAAACTCTTATCAGTTCTCAACTGGTTAGATTATTTTCTAAAAACGATGATATTGTTTCTTCACACGGAGGTCAAGAAAAAGGGACAGAAACCAAACAAAGAAGACCTCCAAAAGCGCACCGTGTCATACTTCAAGCTGGACACCGCCCAACAATACAACAATCTATTGCAACAGCAAATAGTCCTTATATTCGCTTACGAGTCTTTCTAAACGACGTTGATGTTGCAATGGTTCGACCACAGGATCTTCTTATTGAATACAACAAACTTTGCCCGCGACCTGATGGAAGATTATATACATTCGCCCTACCAAAACATGAAGGCCTTATTGATTATACACCCGTCCAACATAGTTTTCGAAATTCTTTGGATGAACTAAGAGATGCTCTTTCCGATTAGTTCGCCTATGTTACAATAATAAACATGTTTTTATTTATTATATGTGGATTTGCTATTTGTTTATTTGTCATTGTTATTTTATTTGCTTTTCCCCAATTCTCCCCTATCCCCTATTTTCCCAGTAATAAAAAGGATATGCCTCTTATTTTAAAAGCTTTAAACTTACAAGATGATCAAACGATAATTGATCTGGGGGCGGGAGACGGAATTGTCGTATTTGAAGGAGCTCTTTTAGCCCTTCAAAAGGGATTGAATACGAAGTTTATTGCCCTTGAGATCAATCCAATCCTTGTTTTTATCTTACATATCCATAAGTTGTTCCATCCAAATAAAAAAAATATCAAGATTGTTATGGGCGATATGTTTACGTATCGATTTTCTTCGCTAATCTCTAATCGCTATTCGCTAACAACTTTCTATCTTTATATTTCCCCCTGGCTCATTGAAAAAGCTTTAAAAAATGTTTCTTCCCAATTTCCTAAAGCAACATATGTCTCATATTTTTATCCAATAAAAAAGCTTAAAGAAAAAAAGAAAGTAAAAGGAGTACATTTTGTTTATTCGTATTAAGTCTTTAATATTACCGCTTGCAAGTCAGACACTTTCTCAACTAAAAACATTGGTTTGTGTTTTTGCAGTGATTCTTTCGTATTAAATCCCCATGTAACAGAAATAATATCAAGACCTATTTTGCCACATGCATCAATATCGCGGGTTTCATCACCTATATATATAGTTTCTTTTTTGTTTAACGAATACGACTTCATAATATTGATAAGCGCTTTATCTTTTCCAAACAAATTTCCTTCAGTATGGATAAAATCAAGCATATCTAAGTTATATTTTTGCACAAATAAATCAATGTTGTCTTTTGCATTTGAAGAAAGGATTCCAAGTCTTAGATTCTTTTTTTGCAGAAAAACCAATAACTCTATCATCCCGTCAAAAGGAGTAACTGCTTGCATAAGATTATACATCTCTTTATGCGCATTTGGAATCAAACCGGAAAGGTATGGAATAATTCGATAATATCTTTTAACAAGTTGTAAATGACTAAGTGTTCGAAGTTCGCTAAACTCATCCCAAGTAAGCTGCTTCAATCCAACTTGTAATGCAAGTTTGTTAACAACGGCAAAAATTACCGGCAAAGTATTTGCAATTGTCCCGTCAAAATCAAAAATAACATTTTTTTTCATAAAGTATCTTCTCAACTCCACTTATATAAATAAATCCGCTCGAAGTATAATTATACCGAATTCTTCATTAATAGAGTATAATATGTTAATGTTTCAGGACATTCTTACTACAGATAGACAAATAACGCTATGGATATATCATTATTTTCCTCGATTCTTTTTGTTTGACTTGATATCTCAACTTATTAATACAACCCTCGTTCCTATTATTATATGGACCATTATTTTGGTTATTTTTCATTATCGAAAAAAACGCTATTTCATTATATTACCTTTGTTCAACTTATTAATCGCCGGTGGAATAGCCAACTATATTTTGAAGAATTTGCTACTGAGAATACGTCCTTGTATGCAAGATATAGTATTGAATTTTCCCTGTCCAACTGATTTTTCGTTCCCTTCTTCACATGCGGCAACATCATTTGCAGCTGCAACGGCTATATCGTTACTTGATCCAAAAAGACGAACTTTATATTATTCTATTGCCCTGATTGTTTCACTTAGCCGAATCTATTTAGGAGTTCATTATATACTCGATGTTATGGGAGGTATTATTTTAGGTGTTACAATCTCTATGCTATTGTTAAAACTTACCTATTACAAAATATCCCATAATACTAAATAGCTAACTGATCATGAAAGTTGAACAATCCCTCTTTGTTTAGAGCTTTATAATAATTTCGAAGGAATTTTATACTTATTTATCTTTGCAACAACACTCTTCGCCTTTTTCACTGCAGCATGAATCTTTTTCATCACAACAATCCATTTTTTCACCTTTTTCATTATATCGATATACTTCCCCTTTTTTTTCATCTTTTGTTTTCAAATGAGAACCATCACAAAAAGGTTGATTTTTTGAAAGCCCGCACATACAGATAAATACAGATTTTTTTTGAGGTTTAAGCTCCATCGGACCTTTTGCCTCTTTTATTACAACTCTTGCCATATAAAAAATTTAAATTTATAATGATTTTTCTACGCTATAAAATTTAACCCTATCTCCTCTAAACATCAGGTCTATTTCTCCTGTTGCGCCATTTCGATGTTTTGCAATATAGAGTTTGATTAATCGTTTACTTTGGTCAAGAAGATCTTCGTTTTCATCTTCATAATATAAAAACATAACTACATCGGCATCCTGTTCAATCGCTCCACTTTCACGCAGATCGGCAAGTTGAGGCTTTTTGGTGCCCCGTTGCTCAACGGCACGATTCAGTTGGGATAATGCCAAAACTGGTATTCGAAGCTCGCGTGCAAGATTTTTTAAACCCTGAGACACAAAAGATACTTCCTGGACCCGTGAATCAAACCTTCGTCCCGCATCGGCAAGTTGTAGGTAATCAACCACAATTAGTTCAATATCTTTCTCTGTTTTTAGTTTTCTTGCTTTTGTCCGCATTTCAAGAACCGATATTCCGGGAGTATCATCAATATAAATGGGAGCCTCGGAAAGATTTCCCATTGCTTCTGTTAAACGTTTATAGTCGTCATCTGATAGCTTTCCCGTTTTCAGTCTCCATGCATCAATATCTGCTGCACCAACTAACAAACGATCAACAAGTTCTTCTTTGCTCATTTCAAGTGAAAAAAATCCAACAGCTTTTTTTGAAGTCAGTGCTACATTTGAAGCGATATTGAGTGCAAACGTTGTTTTTCCGATTCCCGGTCTGGCAGCTAAAATCAACAAGTTGGAATCTTGCATACCAGCCAGTTTGTTATCAAGTTCCATAAAACCTGTCGGTACGCCACGCAAATTCCCTCCGTTTTTCATAAATTCCTCAAGTCTTTCAAAACTTTGAGATAGAATCTCTTTCAGTTGAATAAAATCACGATGAGACTGCTCTTGTGAAAGAGCAAATATTTCAGATTCAACACTATCCAGTAATTTTTTTATATCAGCTTTTTCATCAAATGCTTTTTCAACAGTACGAGATGAAACTTCAATCAGTTTTCTTTTGGTATAATGCGCTTTTACAATTAAACCGTAATGCTCGATATACGCGGAAGTCGGTACAGTATTAATTAGTTCAGAAAGATATGAAGCTCCACCAACTTTTTTTATTACTCCGTCTTGAGAAAGTGCGTTTTTCAATGTAACCACATCAATTGGCTGTTGTTTTTCAAACATCCCAATCATGGTTTGATATATCAAGCGGTGTTCAGGCAAATAAAAATAATCAGATCGCATAAATTCTGCAACAATTGTTATTGCTGAAGAATCAACCAAAATACCACCGAGAACTGATTTTTCGGCATCAACATCATGCGGAGGAACTTTAAGAGCATCAGAAGAAATGGACATACAAATTAATATTCAATTTTCAACAATCCTGCCAGCCGGCAGGCAGGCAACAATTAAGAACTTAAAACAACAACTTTCATCTCTAAATCTAATAGATCTTCTTTTTTCACCACAAATTTATCAAGAGGAACAATTGCTTCTGTTCCAATTTTTTTTAAGAATTCGGATAAGGGCAACAATTCTTTCATAAGTCCTTCAGGAAAACCATAATGCATTGGAATAATAATTGAAGGTTCGACTTTCTTCACAAGTTCCGCTGCTTCAGCTGCATCCAATGTATATGTTCCACCTACGGGAACTAAGAGAATATCGGTTTCACCTATTTCATCCAACATGGAATCTTCTGGGATTGTTCCTAAATCACCACAATGCAAAATGGAGATTTGTTCACATTCAAACTTATACATGATATTTTTTCCACGCTCTTCCCCCTTTTTTTTATCATGATATGTCTGAAATCCCCAAATGCGTACTCCCATTTTTTCAAATTGTCCAGGCCAATCAAGAATAAGCGGACTACCTTCTATCTGATTTACCATATCGTGATCATGGTGATGATGTGATATTGTTACAATATCTGCCTCTGTTTTAGGAAATTTCAAACCAACCATCTTTGGATCAAACGGATCAGTAACAACACAAGCAGTTTTTGTTTTAATCTGAAACGATGAGTGACCTAAGTATTTTATTTCCATAGTGAAATAAAGATATCAAACCTTTAACAAATTTGCAATTCAAGATTAAAGTTTTCTAATAACTTTATAGTTTACGTCATTTACAAATATTTCTCCTAATATCTTCCTGTTGTTTTTGGGGTAAATTATTTATTTGTTTAAGTACCGTACCAACCGTACTGTCAAAAAGCACATTAGATATATTTTCAGCAGATTTTGATGCTGTATCGGTTATTACAGTAGTAAATCGTTTTATCGTTTCTTGCATTGTCTTCTCTGCCCCACTCGTCATTGTCCGCAATACGAATCCAGGAGAAGGAATAAGATCCTTATTCTCTTGAAGTGACATCTTTTTTTCTTCCCCTAAAATATCACCAAAATCTTTTTTCTGTCCCCTACCAAGAAAAAAACCAACTAAAATACTTCCTGAAATCAGTAAAAGTATAAATAGTATATTCAAAAGTGGAATCCTTCTATTCTTTACTTTATTCTTCTCTATAAGATTTGGAATATCCATATATCAATTGTATACTTCTTGAATTAAAAAATACAATCAGTATAAATCATGGCGTTTTGATAATGACTTTTCTGTGGTACAATAAATACCATTGGTGACTGTAGCTCAACCTGGTTAGAGCGTCGCCCTGTGGAGGCGAATGTTGCGGGTTCAACTCCCGTCAGTCACCCCATGTTTTAATTTGCTATATTTGCAGATTTACACTGTAAAACAAACAGATAGAGTGTTCAACTTCCTGTAAATGTATCTGATTCAGATTTACAGGATAAACTCGTCAGTCACCCCATGTTTTAACTATTAGAGTATAATGTTAGTATTATAGTTAAGAAAAATACTCGTACCATTGTTTTTTTAAGCACTTATCCCCCTCGTAAATGCGGAATAGCGACATTTACCCAGGATTTGGTTTCTTATTGTGTAAAATTTCTTGAAGGTCGGATTCTTTGTAAGGTTGCAGCATTTAATATCACGCCGCTTGATACATATACATATCCACCAGAAGTCGAATGGGAAATTGACCAAAATAATAAACAAGAATATATCCAGTTAGCTAAAACAATAAATGAAGATGTAACTATATCAGGAATAATAATTCAACACGAATATGGTATTTTTGGAGGTGTCGAAGGCGAAAAAATACTTACCTTTATGCAACGATGCGTAAAACCTATGCTTGTCACTTTACACACAGTTCTTCCCTTTCCTAGTCTAAAAATGAAAAACGTCACTGAAAAAATTATTAAACTTTCTTGTAATGTTGTTGTTCTAACTTTAAATTCAAAAGAAATTATTGAACGAATTTATCCGGAAAGTAAAGGAAAAGTGATAGTGATCCCCCACGGTATTCACCCTACTTCTTTTTCCATTCCAGAAAAATACAAAGAAAAATTAGAACTTGGAAATCACATCATACTTAGTACATTTGGATTGTTGGGTCCTGGTAAAGGAATTGAGTATATCATACACGCCCTACCTGATGTGGTTAAAAAATATCCATCTATTCTGTATCTTATTTTGGGTGAAACACATCCGGTTATTAGAAGACGCGATGGTGAACAATATCGTATAAGATTATCACGACTAGTTACAAGGCTAAGCTTAAAAAAATATGTTAAATTTTATGATCAGTACTTGAATCTCAATGATTTATTTGAATTTTTAAAAGCTACTGATATTTATATCGCAACATCAACAAATCCAAATCAGGCAGTAAGTGGTACGCTATCCTATGCACTCGGCGCAGGAAGACCGGTAATAAGTACCCAATTTGCTCAAGCAAAAGAAATTGTCACTCCTGATATTGGAAAACTCATTCCAATTAAAGATTCTCCTGCTATCACACGAGCAATTCTTGACATGCTTGATGACCAAAAAAATCTGAAGAAAATGTCACAAGTGGCATATAAAAAAACTCGTTATATGCTCTGGAGTAATGTGGCAAAAAATTATATCAATCTTCTTTCTGAAACCATGGTTCCAATTCTCAAAATAGATCATCTTATACATATGACTGATCATTTTGGACTGTTTCAATTTGCATCATTTTCTAAACCGAACAAAGATTTTGGATATACTTTGGACGATAATGCACGCGCACTTATCCTCTGTTCTTGGCTGTTAAAACAAACCTATACAAAAGACCTCGTTAACCTTATTGAAATTTATGTAGCATTTATTAATAAGTGTCAACATAAAGATGGCTCGTTTATAAATTACATTGGGTTTAAAGACAAATCTCCAACTGCACAAAACAATATTGAGGATTTGGAAAACGCACAAGGACGGGCATTATGGGCTCTCAGCGAATGCATATGCAACAATACCTTGTCTTCAAAAATAAGAAATGAAGCAAAAAGAATGTTCCTCAAAGCACTTCCAAAATGTTCAAAACTTACTCATTTACGCGCGCAAGCATTTGCAATTAAATCGTTTACACTTGCATATACATTTCTCCCAAAATCCCAAACAAATTTATTAAATTACATCAAAAAATACGCTGACTCTTTACTCTATTCTCTCAAACAAAACTCTCATAAATCCTGGCAATGGTTTGAAAAACATTTACAATATAGTAATGGATTATTGCCTGAGAGTTTATTGATTGCTGGAACGATTACTAAAAATTCAAACTATTATGATAAAGGAATCCTTACTCTCGACTTTCTTATTAGAAAAACATTTTCATCAAATATATATCGACCAATTGGACATTCACATTGGTATAAGAATACAAAAATGAGAAGTGAGTATGACCAACAACCAGAAGATCCAGCATCTATGATCCTTGCCCTCGAACAAGCATACAACACCTCTCATAATGAAGAATATAAAAAGTTGGCTAAAAAATGTTTTAGTTGGTTTTTAGGAAAAAATACGTTACATCTATCTCTTTATGATATCAAATCAGGTGGATGCTATGACGGTTTGCATCCGGACCGTGTCAATTTAAATGAAGGTGCTGAATCTCTTGTTTCATTCCTTATGTCAAGTTATGTTATTAGCAAATTACAATAAATGAAGATTCATCATATTAAAGATATTTTTCCCAATAGTGGTGTAGCCCGCTACAATTTAGCTGTATGGCAAAAAGCAAACGAAAATTCTTTATATCTTATTGGCAGAGAAGTTGCAAAACCGGGAAAAATGGGAGAACCAGATATAGGTATCTTAAAACTATTTGAAGTAACAACGGATGGTTCTGTAATACAAGAAAAAGTTATTTGGAAACCAATATATGACGGTATAAGTTTAGAAGATCCAAGAGCCTTAGAATTACCTCATGAGAATCTTATTGTCGGACTAACCGCTGTCCTTCGAGACAAAAAAGGCAATCCAATTCCTTTTCCAGCAATTATAAAGATTGATTCTTTACATACATGGAAACAAGAATTACCCCCATTACTGATTATAGATACATTTGGACCTGGAAAAAACCTTACCCCAATTGATACTGATACTTATTTATTTAGACCCGATCACCCAGATTACAATCACAAATTACTTGTATTTTCCCTTCAATCTCAAATACCAAACAAGTTAACTGAAATTGATTTTCCTTTAACCATTCCCTGGGCAACCTGGCGTATCGGAACAACTATGCCACCTATCTGGCTAACGCCAACTGAAGCGCTTTTTATTATTCATGGTATATCACTCAAAAAAATTAATGGAACAGAAAAATATATATATTCTATTGGCAAAGCTAAACTTATTCGCGAAAACAATGCATATCGTGCAATTGTCTCACCTGAGCCAATTCTCACACCTGATGATTTTTTAGATACAAAAGGATTACCTTTTGTTGAAGAGTTACATCCAGAACTAAGACGCGTTGTATATTCATGCGGTGGAGTAATAAAAAAACAAACACCAGATAAACTATCTTTGTACGTAAATGTGGGGGATCGAACAACATTTGAAGTTGAATTTTCTTTAAAGGAATTAAAAGATGGACTATTTTAATTAATTAAAAATCTTAATTATTTTCAGTAGTTTTTCAGAATTGATATATATAATATATTATTAATTACAAATTATTACTTTAAATAATATGATGCACTACTATGGATATCGAGGATCTTTTTTTGGACCGAGTTTTGATCTCATTAGTCTTATCTTTACTATTGTTTTCTGGGCTTTGATAATCGGACTTATTGTTACCTTACTGCGAAAACATCATAATCCTGAGGAAGAAAAAGAGGAAAAGGAACTTGTTATACAACCAAACCAGTATTTGGATACAATAAAAAGACGATATGCTGAGGGTGAAATCAATAAAAAAGAATACGAACAACTAAAAAAAGATTTATCTTAAATCTTATTCAAAAACATTAAAACCCAAGATCTTGCGATATTTTTTGCATGGAAGAAAGACAAATATTAATAAATTTCTCAAGAGGAATGTTTAATCCTTCAGGTTTGCTACACATAGCAACCTCATCTCTCCTTGTTCCTGCTGCGAATTTTGGCTGTTTAAGAAATCGTTTGAGAACAGAAGATAGTTTGACATCTTGTAACTTTTTCGAAGGAAGGATTAAGGCAACAGCAATAATTAATCCAGTCAAACTATCTGCACAGAATATTGCCCAATGGGCTTTCAATTGAGGTTTAATCAATGTTAGATCAGGAGCGTGCGATTTGATAATATCATCAACGACTTGATCAATTTCCAAACCGTATTTTGCCAATGCTTCTTTTGTTTTTTTTGGATGATCTATTTTAAATTCGCCGGAAAAATCAATGTCATGTATCAAACCACCGAGTAACCAATCTTCTTTTGAAGGTTCATTCGGACCTATTTGACCAAGAGTTTGTAAATAATCAAAAATCCCACCCATACACGCTTCAAGAGCGAGTGAATGTTTGCATATATTCGGCTCAGGTTGAACTTTTACCGCCTCTAAATATTTTTGTCTGTCGTATGTCATAAAAATATTATAATCAAATAAAAACTAATCCTCAAGTATAATATCCAAACTTTTTAACAAAGAAGTAGCTTCAGGAAGCGAAAATTTTGCTTTTGTTAGTTTATTAAAATTAATATCTATTCCATAATTAAACGCTTTTCGAAAATCAGTTTTCGTAAGATTGGTGTGAGAAAAAATAGTATTTGAAAAATCCGTCTTTGCAATACATTCACGTAATTGTAGGTTTGGTAGTTTTAAAAAACTAAAATTTGAATAACTAATATCGCATCGCTCAAAAGAAAGAAAATAAATACTTTTCGCTTTTGTCCAGTCAAGTCCCATTATTTTAGAATCTTTAAATGAGATATTGATGAACTGAGAATTATATGGTTTATTTGCGCTTATTGAACACTCAATAAAACTGCTGTCAATAAACCGGCAGTTTTCAAATATACACTCTATAAATCTACATTTTTCAAAAGTACAATTTTCAAACTCTTTGTTCTCAATCTTAACATTTGTATAAATCAATCCCGATACCATTTCTTTATAATAAGTAGTTTTCTTCTCTGATAAAAGATTCATGAAAGTAGTATATCATTTTGAGTTTGAAGATAATCAATTCTATCAGTCTAGATCTGTTATTTCCCCTTTCTCATCTATTTGAAATCCTTCTAAGGGTTTAAAGGTTTTGCTTGCTTTGTCAAACATAGCTTTTCTTAATACTTTTTCTGTGGCAACCATTACTCCATCATGAGAAATAATAAGGGCAGTTCCATTTTCCGGTAGTTTTAATAGTGTTTCTGCAATTAATTCTGCCAGTTTTTCTCCTTGTTTCTTAATCATTACTCTATACTCCGGATTATCAAATATTACACCTGCTATACCAAAGGGATGGTTTTGTCCTTCCACGTGCAGTGTTTGTTCGATATCCAACGAAAATGCAGGAGTACCAGCCCGTTTGTCAATTATTGGTTCCTTTCCTGTTAGCAATTTTGCTGTTTCTATTGCCCGCGGTTTATTTGAGGAAATAATTAATGTAAATTGCGGAAGTTTATTTCTTACTTTATCTACCATTTGTTTTCCTTCATCAGTAAGATGTCCTTCAGCATGTTTTGGTGCATGTCTTCTGACCTGAATATATTTCATATAAG
This sequence comes from Candidatus Roizmanbacteria bacterium CG_4_10_14_0_8_um_filter_33_9, assembly GCA_002785065.1. Classification (GTDB taxonomy): domain Bacteria; phylum Patescibacteriota; class Microgenomatia; order UBA1406; family GWC2-37-13; genus UM-FILTER-33-9. The sequence goes on along the minus strand of PFLI01000184.1, from coordinate 270 downwards.
CATTATATAATATGACTAATTATTATGATAAATGCTTTTGCAAAAAAATATAAACTTCCTTCCTTCCGAGTAAAACAATTTAATCTATCTTATTATAAAGATTTCATCAACTCTTATGACGAGTTAACAACATGGTCAAAAGAAATGAGGGAAGTGTTACAAAAAACAGTCCCCTTTTCAACTATTCTTCCTATTAAAGAACTGAAATCTGTTGATGGAGGTACTAACAAAGTTTTATTTAAACGAATTTCTGATGGAAAACTATTTGAA